>JACQFK010000149.1 GCA_016200125.1 Planctomycetota bacterium | reverse complement strand
GGCTTGAGAGGCGCAGACTCCCAGGGCCATCTCGAAAGCGGTGTATTGGATGACCAGAGCCACGGACTTTCTTGCCATGCTTCGCTCGCATCGGTCCAGCAGCCGGAGGATCTCGGCCAGCCGGCTACCGGGCAGGAGGCCCGATGCCTGGAGGCAGACTCGAACCTCCTGAGAGTGGCCGCGGCGATAACACCGCGCACCCAGAGCGAAAGTGGTGCCGCTCATTTGTTCAGTTGACGGTCATTTCAGGCTGTGCTTGCGCAGCACTGCCCTGCGTAAGCAGATTCCCCAGATGCTCGTCTGCAAGCGCGAGAGCGGCGTCGAGATCGGGACGGATGCGCAGCCCCTTGAAGCGTTCCTTGAGTCGGCCGTCGCGCAGAAGTTTCCGCGGCTGCTTCTGGACGCCGGTCAGGATGACGAAGGACTTCTGGCGCTCCAGCCGCTCCAGGGCGCTCTCCAGGGCGACGAGCCCGGTGGCATCCATGTCGTGAACCTGGTCCATCCCCAGGATGATGACCCGCGTCTTGTCCGTAATGATCCTGAGTGTCGCCATCGCCTTCTGGGCCGCCCCGAAGAAGAGCGGCCCCGCGATTGTATAGAGGAAGACGCCTTCGGGCAGCGCCCGGGGCAGAGACGGCGCGGCCCCGGTCAGCAGGCGCGTCTTGGTGAGCTGGATCATCCGCCGCATGAAGAGCAACGCGGCGAGCAGCACGCCGTAATAGACGCCGTAGACCATGTCGATGCCCACCGTCAATCCGTAGCAGACCAGCAGCACCGCCACGTCGTTCCGCGGCGCGACTCTCAAGATGTGGATGAAGTGCTTCGCTTCGGACATGTTCCAGGCGACGAGCACGAGGAGCGCCGCCAGCGCCGACATCGGGAGATAACCGATCAAAGGCGCGAGCGCGAGCACGGCCGCCAGCACCGTGATCGAATGGATCATCGCCGAGACCGGGGACTTGGCGCCCGAGCGGATGTTGGTCGCGGTCCGGGCGATGGCGCCCGTCGCCGGGATTCCTCCCATGAAGGGACAGAGGATATTGCCCACCCCGAGGGCCAGAAGCTCGGCGTCCGGATCGTGCTTCGTGCCGGACATGCCGTCGGCCACCACGGCGGAGAGCAGGGACTCGATGGCGCCCAACATCGCCACCGCGAACGCGCCCGGAAGGAGGGACTGGATCAAGGTGAAGCTGAAGTGGAACGGCTCCCCCCGGGGGCCCGCCTGGGCCCAGGGCCAGATCCAGAGGGGCGGAACCTGAGGGATGCCGTCGACGCCGTGTCCCGAGACCACCGTGTGGAACTTGCTCGCGATCGTCGTCACGGAGAATCCCGGCCCGAAGCGGGTGAGGAGCCAGGCGCCGACGGCGGCGGCGGGGAGCGCGACGAGCGGAGCGGGGATCCGGCGCGTGACGAACTTCGGGAAGAAGACGAGGATCGCCAGCGTCGCCGCCCCGACGGCGAATTCCCAGCCCTGCGCCGAACCCCGAGCGGCCCACATGTCAGCCACCCGTTCGAAGAAGTGATCGCTGTTCTTGGCAACCTGAAGTCCGAGAAGATCCTTGAGCTGCAAAGTGCCGATGACGGTGGCGATCCCGGCGGTGAATCCGGTTGTCACCGGATGGGGGATGTACTCGATCAGCCGTCCCAGGCGAAGGAGACCCATGGCGACCAGGATCAGGCCTCCCATGATGCCGGCGATGAGAAGCCCCGCGAGGCCGAAGTTGAGACAGATGGGCAGAAGAATCGGGATGAACGCCGCGGTCGGTCCGGTGACCTGGCAGCGCGATCCGCCGAATACCGCAACCACGAATCCCGCAACGATGGCGGTGTACAGGCCTTGCTGGGGCGGCGCCCCGACCGCAATCGACAGGGCCATGGAAAGAGGCAACGCAACCACGCCTACGACCAGGCCGGCGAGGACGTCGCTCTTGAAATCTCGGGCGGAGTATCCCTCGCGGAGCGATTGCTTGATCGCGGAGCCCGGGAGGGAACGAAGCGAGCGAGAGCGGTTCGGGTCCGCGTAACGAACCGAGCTGTCTTTGGACAAGGAGGACTCCAGATTCTACCCGCCGGATCCACCGCAAGCTCCGTGCCACCCTTGAGGGAATGTCCAGCAGGGCTCCCTCCTTAACCCCCTCGGGGCAAGGGAGTAGGACGAGGCAGGCGGCGGAGTCTCGACTCCGCCGGATTAGCCGGCCGGAATCTGCAGTGGGTTGCAGGATCAGGTGAGCTTGAGCTGCTTGAGCTTATAGTGGAGAGTTCGGATGCTGATGCCGAGGATTTCCGCAGCTTTCTCGCGGTGTCCATCGACCTCGTCGAGCGCCCGAGCGATCACTTCCCGCTCCACGCGTTCCAGGTTGTCGCTGAGTTTGAGGGTGGGAGGACGGGGAGTCGACCGGATTTCCGGGGGCAGGTCCTTGGCGGCGATCATGTCCCCGGGGCAGGTGATGACCAGCCGCTCGATCATGTTGCGCAATTGGCGGATGTTTCCCGGCCAGTAGTAGGAGCAGAGCGTCTCGACGGCAGAAGGGGTTAGGGCTTTGGGCCGCTTGCCGTAAGCAAGTGCGAATTCCTTCATGAACAGCTCGGTCAGCGGCGGGATATCCTCGCGGCGTTCGCGGAGCGGCGGCATGGCGATCGGAATCACGCTCAAGCGGTAGTAGAGGTCCTCCCTGAACTTGCCTTCGGCGACCAGCGCCTTGGCGTCGCGGTTGGTGGCTGCGATGATGCGGACGTCGATCTTGAGGGGATGGTCCGATCCGACTTTCCGGATCTCTCCTTCCTGGATGGCGCGCAGGAGGTCCACCTGGTTCTTTTCGGGAATCTCCGTAATCTCGTCCAGGAACAGCGTGCCTCCGTCGGCCTGCTCGAAAACCCCCTTCTTCGAATGCGACGCGCCCGTGAAGGCGCCGGCCTCGTGCCCGAACATTTCGCTTTCGAAGAGGGTCTCCGGCAGCGCACCGCAGTTGATCGTGACGAAGGGTTTCTCCTTCCGCGGACTGTGCTCATGGAGCACTCGGGCGGCGAGCTCCTTGCCTGTTCCGCTTTCCCCCTGGAGAAGCACCGTGGCGTGGCTGGGGGCGACTTGAATCAGGGCGTCGAGCACCCGGCGCATGGCGGCGCTGGTGGCCAGGATCACCTGCCCCCCCTGCTGGAGCTTGAGCCGGGCGCGGAGTTCCCGGTTCTCGAGGACGATGTTCAGGTTCGCCACGGCTTTCTGGATGAGCACCCGAAAATGCTTGATGTCCAGGGGCTTCGGCAGGAAATCCTGTGCCCCCATCTTCATGGCCTCGACGGCGCCTTCGAGCGTGCCGTGGGCGGTGATGACGATGACGGCCGTGTCCGGATCCCGCTGCCTGGCCTCGCGGAGCACGTCGAAGCCGTCGACCGCGCCGGGCATGCGGAGATCCGTGACGACGACATCATACTTGTCGCGGCCCAGCCGCCGGAGGGCGGACTCGCCGTCCGGGACGGTATCGATGTCGTACTCCGGGACGTCGATCGCCTCCTTGAGCCCGTTTCGGACGTTCGGCTCGTCGTCGACGATGAGGATCTTCACCTTCTCCAGGATGTTCATGCGAGGCTCTCCGCGGGCAGCGCGACGACGAAGGTGGTCCCGGCCGAACAGGTCTTGACTTCGATATACCCCCTGTGTTCCGCGACGATGCGCTGCGTGAGATAGAGTCCCAACCCCGTGCCCCCCTGCCGCGTGGTGTAGAAGAGATCGAACATCCTTTCCCGGACCTCGGGCGGAATCCCCGGACCGGTATCCGCGATGTCGCACGTGATGAACGCCCCCGCTCTTCCCACCCGGCAGGTGAGGGCGCCTCCCCCGTCCATCGCCTGGATGGCATTGATGACCAGATTGAGAAGCGCCTGTTGGATCTGCCCCTCGTCCAGGAGGTATCGGACGGGGGTGGGGGAGAAGTTTTCGCGGGCGACGGCGATCTTCCTTTTCCGGCATTCAGGCTCGACCAGGGCGAGGATGCCATCCAGGATCTGTTCGAGCGACGCCGGGGCGCGTTCAATCGAACGGGGACGCGCGAGGGAAACGTACTGGTCGACGATGCCCTGGAGCCGTTTGATCTCCGAGAGGATGACGCCCAGGTACTTGTTCGCCTTGGCTCCGGACGATTCGCGGGGGACGGCCTCCTCCAGCAGCTGGGCGTTGATCGCGAGCGCCGCCAGCGGATTCTTGATCTCGTGGGCGATGCCGGCCACCAGGGTCCCGAGGCTCGCCAGGTTCTCCGTTCGGCGCATTTCCTGGTCGAGGAACTTGAGCTGCGATACATCCTGGATCTGGAGGAGGGCTCCGATCCGCTCTCCGTTGTCGCTCAGCAGGAATCGACCCTCCAGCCGGAGCGTGAGCTTCTTGTCCCGCAGCCCCAGTTCGACATCCAGGCCGCCGTATTCCTCCCCCCGCTCGATCAGGCGTCCAAAAGCCTCGGTCAGGACGGGGGCGTGTCCGAGAACCTCGCGATAGGGCCGCCGCACGCTGTCTTCTCCCAACCCGGCCAGGGACTTCGCCCGCTCATTCGTGTTGGTGATCGCCCCGGCCAGGTCGCTCGTAATCACCCCGATCGAAAGACTCTGGAGGATGTCGTACGCGTAGAGTTTGACGTAGGTCAGATTCTTCCGCGTCTCCGACAGGGCTCGATACACAAGGAAGAGCGCGGAGCCCGTCAGGGCAAGGACGAAGAGAAGAAGTCCCAGAATGATGACGTCATGCCGGCTGGGACGCTCCCGGGCGATATCCCAGAGGAGGAGGAGCGAGAGCAGAGTCGCCAGCGCAAAGACGGCAGGCAGGCCCAAACCAATCCAGCGTCGCTCGATGAACGGGGGGCGTCCTTCGGCCCGGAACACCCCATCAATCTAGGCGGAAGAGGGCGTTTCGTCAACGGTGGATCCGCAAAAATCAGCGTTCGTAATGCAAAAAGTTGCATATCCCCTTGTCGCCCCCAAGTGGCAGGCCACTAAGATATTAGTACATAGGTACTTACAATCGTTGATTGGGTTGAGCTTGGCAAGAGCTTTGCGTTGTCCCAACCTTCAAAGGGTCGATCGCAGCTGCCCCCGTCCCGGGGTATGGAGGATCCGCACGCGCCATGCAGTATCTCGTGAAGCTGATTGTGTTCAGCGACGACCATCCGGTGTTCGCAGACCGAGTCACCGGGGTGATCTCCAGGGCCGGAGGCAGCATCCGCGAGAGTGAATGCAAAAGGACCTCATCGGAGGCCCAGGAGCACTACGTGACCTTCCTGATTCGCCATCGCAACGAGCTGCCGGCCGTCCTGCGCGCGGTGGAAAGTCTTCGAGGTGTCGGAGTGATGGCGGTGACCGACCCTGAAGAGGTGCCGGACCGGCGTCGGGCCTAGAGGTCCGAGCGCCGGCGGCCTTGGAGAGAAGGCTTCGAATGCAGGAGATGACCCTGCGGCTGCTGACCACGGACAAGAAGGGGATCGGCAAGCGGATCGCCGACTCCGTCAGGGCCGCCGGGGGCAAGGTCGAGCAGCAGCGGCTCAAGCGGGAACTGCGCGGGATGAGCGAGACGGAGATCGTGGTGTCCTTCGGATCCGAGGCCCTGCGGAGGACCATCCTCGATTCGGTGGGGCGGATCCCGGGGGTTGCCCTGATCGGATCGGTCTAGCCGATTCCGATCTTGGGTGGCGCGGGCGCCCGCATCCTCGGGTCCTTGGATGATGAAGGGAGTGTGGAATGGCCTCGCGGGGAGAGCTTCGGGTGAGGATCCAGGGAGACCGTTTCGTCGAGGGACGGGTGCAATCGATCATCACCCGGTTCGGCGCCCGGGTGGAGGAAATCCAACGCCGCACCTCTCCGAACGGACGCCGGGAGCACTCCTTCTCCCTTGCCTTTCCCCGGGATTCCGTCCTCGACCAGATCGTGGGCGCTCTCGGCGGGCTCCCGGGTGTCGAGGTTCTGTCCGTGACGCTCGGCATGTCGGTGGCCGATCGGAAGCCGATGGAAGAGAGACGTCATGAATGAAGACCCGGCCACCGAGGTGAACTTCAACCTCGTCAGTGTCTGGCTCGACCGGGCGCGCGCCAATGCCGGGAAATGCTTCATCTGCATGCGCATCGCCGAGGGAAACGCGGAGAAGGGATCCGGGTTTTCCGCCATCCGGATCTCAGGCATCGAGCTGAGCCCGGAGTTGCAGATCGCCCATCTTTCCCGCTGCGTCGGAAAGGACGCCTCATGAACCCCATTCGCGTCGCGGGGACCCTGGCTGCCGTCCGGGGGCTGATCGGACTCCTTCTCGCGGCGGCCTCCGCCTGCACTCCCGCAGGACCCGGGGGCGAAGGCGAGGGAGCCGAGCCGACGGCTCTATCGATCTGGGACGGGCTCCAGGAGGGCAATCGGCGCTACCGGGAGGGATCCAGTCTGCATCCCCGGCAGGATCGGGCGCGACGGAAGGAAGTCGCCTCCGGGCAGCATCCCAAGGCGGCCGTCTTGACCTGCTCGGACTCGCGCGTATCGCCGGAAATCGCCTTTGACCAGGGGATCGGCGACCTATTCGTCATCCGGGTGATCGGGAACGTCGTCTGTCCTGAAACGCTGGCCAGCATCGAGTACGCCGTCGAGCATCTGGGGGTGAAACTCGTCCTCGTGCTGGGGCATGAGCGCTGCGGAGCGGTCGAGGCGGCACTGAAGGGCGAAGCGCACGAAGGGCACCTGAACGAGATGCTCCGGAGAGTGACGGTCAAGACGAGCGGCTACCCGGGGACCTCGCCGACTCCGCTGGAAGGGGCGGTTCGAGCGAACGTCAAGGCGGTCGTCGAGCAGCTTCGCGCCTCAACCCCGATCCTGGAACCGCGGGTGAGAAAAGGCGAGATTCACGTCGTCGGCGCCCGACTCGGCCTGGAATCCGGCCTCATCGAAGCCGTCCCGGACTAGAGACGGGCGCCCGGGTTCGAACCGACGACCTCCCCTGGGAACGCCGGGATGTCGCCGGTCGCGTCTTCTTCCCTGCTTCCAGTTGAAAATCTCCGCGCTCCCTTTGCGGGCAGGCTTCGAAGCTCAAAGCCCTCCTTCCCGCCTCCTGGCACCCGTTTCTTTCGACTATCCGCAAACCGCCTTACAATTCCCGGATGGCCGAGGAAGACTACGAAGCGTGGTTTGAGCGGACCCTCAAAGAACGCGAGGACGCGATCTCCGAGGTCTTCGGACCGTCTCATCCCCCGGGGTGCCCCCCGGATCAAGTCCTCTCGATTTCCCTGTGCGGAAGCGGAGACCACGAAGTTCTGATTCCTGGCGCCTGCGTCGCAGTTTGCCCGCCGCAGCCCGGACGCAGGAACGATTGGGCCTATGTGACCGTGGGCCTCTCTCAACCCGCCGAGCCGGAGGACCGACCCTGGGACGTCGAACAGGGTCCCGCCCTTTCCGGGCACGGACGCGAATTCGCGATCCTGCTGCCCTCGCCCGCGGACTGGGCGGGTTCGTTTCTCGCGGAGCTGATGGGCTACACGGTCAAGGCCTCGCCGCTGGGCTGCGGTCACCGTTTCCCCTTCGGGCTCTACACCGAGAAATCGGGCAACCAGAGCTGGTTTGTCGGCTTCGGCGAGGATCTGGGAGTCCGTGCCGACGGCGACATCCGCGCCCTGCTCTTCTGGCCCTATCTTCAGGGCCCCCGCTGGTTCACCACCGATACCGGAAACTTCCAGGTCCTCACGATGACGGCGATCACGGTGGACGAATGGGAGTATGCGAAGGCGACCAGCAGTCCCCATCTTCAGCTGCTGTTGCAAGAGGCCGGCATCGGACAGACCTGCCTGATGGAGAGGACCTCCCTTCTGAAGGATGACAAGCATCGGCGGCGGGCGGAAGGGCTGAAATCGTTGAGCCGGGACGAAGCCGAGGCGCTGCTGACGCGAAAGACTCACTGAGTCCGCTGGAGACGGTGCCCGAGAATCTGGAAGCGGACGCGCAGCCAACTCGCGGGCAACCCGAGAGGATAGGCGTCGCGCAGCCCCACCGGCGCCGTCGTAAAGAAGGATCCAGCGAGAACACCGGGATGACCTCCGCGCGCTCCCCGCTCGGGCCGCGCCTGATTTCTCGAATATCTTTTTTTACCTCCGCGATCCTCCGGCGACTAAGGGACGGAGGACTTATGAAGACACTGATGATCGCGGCCCTGACGGCGCTTCCCGCCTTCGCCCAGGAGGGGGGCACCGAGACCACCGACCCGCGCAAGGCGGAGGTCATCAACAAGCTCAACACGATGCGGGTCAGCGTCGACTTCGCCAACCAGAGCCTCGAGGAAGCCATCGCCTTCCTCCGCGACTTCACCGGCCTCAACATCATCGTCGACGCCGAGGTCTACAAGAACCAGTCGGAGGAGCAGCTCAAGGTCACCCTCAAGGTCAAGGACCTCCTCCTCAAGTCCGTCCTCAAGCTGGTGCTGAGCTCCCGCGAACTCACGGCGATGTACAAAGAGGGCGTGGTCCTCGTCGTCCCCAAGGGAAAGGTCGACAAGGCGGTCTCGCTGCAGCTCTATGACGTCCGCGATCTCCTGGTCAAGATCCAGGATTTCGCCGGGCCCAAGGTCGAGCTGGTCTCGCCGCAGAAGGGCGGCGCCGGACCGCTCGCCGGCGGCGTGTTCACCATCGACGAGCCCCGCTCCGTGATCACCGAGGAGTTCATCACCGACATGGTGAAGCAGAACACCGGCGACAAGACCTGGGACGAGAATCCGAACGCCACGATCACCCTGACGAACGGCGTGCTCGTGATCTCCCAGTCCAAGCGGGTCCACGAAGAAATCAAGCATTTCATCGACCTGCTGCGTCAGTTCAAATAGACCGCTCCTTCAGCGGTTCTGCAGCGATCCCCCCAAAAACCGCCGCCGCGGCGGTGTCTCATCCGGCGGATGGATGACCGAGGGGGCACCGTTAGAGTGCAGAGCCTCTCACGCCGTAGAAGGAGCGCAGACATGCGTCGAGTCGTCGCGACAGCCCTGATCCTGACGATGTCCGTGGTGACGGCCGAAGCCCAGGACGGCAAGACCCCCAAGGAGATCAACGCCACGGGATGGATCAATTCCGAGGGCGTGTCGCTCGAGAAGCTCAAGGGGAAGGTCGTCGTGGTCGAATTCTGGGCCACCTGGTGCCCGCCCTGCCGCGCGTCGATCCCCCATCTCGTCGAACTGCGGAACAAGCTCGACAAGTCCAAGGTCGAGATCATCGGCCTCAGCGACGAATCGAAAGAGAAGGTCGAGCCCTTCGCCAAGGATTTCAAGATGAACTACACGGTCGGCTACGGCTCGACCTCCGGACGCGCCTACGGCGTGAACGGCATCCCTCACGCGTTCATCATCGGCCCGGACGGGCTCATCAAGTGGGACGGCCATCCGATGGACGACGCCTTCGCGTCGACCCTGACGAAGCTGGCCGAGACGGCGAAGGCCATGCCCGCGGCGAGCCCCGAGCCCAAGATCGCGCTCGGGGAAGCGCTTGCGGCCGCGGCGAAGGCCGGGGGCGTCCCCGCCGAGCTGCGCGTGGCCTGGTCCCGGACGGACGCCGGCAAGAAGGCTCCGCGCGAGCTCACCCTGACGGGCGCGGAGTTCGAGCTGCGCAGCGAGAAGGATGAGCGCAAGAAGGGGAAAGTCGAGGACAAGGAGATCGCCGAACTCCTCAAGGCCTTCGCCGAAGCCCAGGTCGCGACGAAGGAATCCAAGGCGCCCACCAAGGCGACGGTCAAGCTCATCGTCTCCCTGGGCGGCGAGGCCCGCGAGCTCACCTTCGATCCGGCCAAGGGCTACGGCCCCTTCTCCAAGGCGCTGAAGGCGGTCGAGGATCTCCACTCGAAGTACGCCAAGTAACATCCCGACACCCTGGAGGGAGCGATCCTTCCAGGGTGTTTTTCTTTTCCCCGCTGGCAGAGTACCATGGCCTCATGTCCTCCTTCGTCTACGCCTCCGATCTGCATGGAAACCGGGAGGCCTACGACCGGCTCTTCGCGGCGGAATCCGACGCGGTCGTCCTGGGAGGAGACCTGCTGCCCTACCCGCTGAAGCTGGGCGGCGATCCGGTCGCGGCCCAGCGCAGATTCGTCGAGGAGTACCTCGCGGACAAGCTCGCGTCGCGGCCCTGCTGGTGGATCCCGGGCAACGACGACTGGGAAGCCGTCCTCGCTCCGCTCGCCGCGAAAGGAATCGCGATCCATGGCCGCTCGGTCCCCTTTCTCGACGGCTACTCGATCGCCGGCTACGGCTGCGTCCCCGTGACCCCCTTCGGCATGAAGGACTTCGACCGCTACGACGTCGAAGGGTGGGAGCCGGCGGAAGCGCCGAAGCGCTGCCTTACGAGTTCAGCCGCGGGCGTGACGTCTGTTCCCTTCAGCAGCCTGCGGGAGCGGGGAACCATCGCCGAGGACCTGGAGCGGCTGGGGGCGCTCTCCAACCCGGCGCGCACCGTCTACGTGGTCCACTCCCCTCCCTACGCGACGACGCTCGACCGGCTCCACGGGGGGATCACCCCGATCGGAAGCCGGGCCCTCCGGAGGTTCATCGAGCGTCGCCAGCCGCCCCTCACGCTCCACGGCCACGTCCATGAGTCCCCCGGCGTGGAACGGCTGGGGCGGACGATCTGCGTGAACCCGGGAGACAGCGCGTCCCGCCTTCAGGCCGTCCGCGTCAACCTCAAGGACCTGACCGTCGAGCCCTTCTGACCCTATTCGAAGGGAACCTTCAGCAATTCCCCCAGGTGGCGGCCGATCTGTGCCGCGAAGAAGAACCCGGTCCCCGTCCCGCAGCCTCCCCCGGGCTGCAACCCTCCCCGCGCGGGCTGCGTAGCATTCACATGACCACACTCCTCCTGCTGGCCCTCCTGCAGAGCCGCGGCGTCTTCGACTACGAGGGCCAGAAGGCCGCGAAGGACGTCCGCAAGATCGTTCTCATCGGCGACGCCGGCGCGCACGGACCTCCTGGCAACCACGAGTTCATCGCGGGCTCGCTGATCCTCGCGCGGCGGATCCACGCGGCCTACCCGAACGTCCACGCCGTGATCCACTCCACCAAGAACTGGCCCAAGGACCTCTCCCACGCGGACGTCGTGGTCGTGGGGCTCAACCACGGCGGCCGGGCCGCCAAGGACCCGCAGATCGCGGCCGCCGTCGCGCGGGGCGCGGGCTTCATGGCGATCCACTTCGGGGTCGAGGTGAACAAGGGCGTCGAGGGCGACGCCTACCTGAAGTGGATGGGCGGCTATTTCGAGACCAAGTGGTCCGTCAATCCCTGGTGGACCCCGAACTTCAAGGAGTTCCCCAAGCACCCGATCACGCGCGGCGTGACCCCCTTCAGCGTCCGCGACGAGTGGTACTACCACATGCGCTTCGTGCCCGAGATGACGGGCGTCGCCCCGATCCTCTCGGACGTCCCCCCGCTCAACACCGCGCAGGAGAAGGTGAGCGACCGCGGGGGCAACCCCGACGTCTTCAAGGCCGTCTCGGAGAAGCAGCCCCAGCACATGGCCTGGGCCTACGAGCGCCCCGACGGCGGCCGCGGCTTCGGCTTCACCGGCATGCACGCGCACAACAACTGGGGCACGGACGGCTTCCGTGTCGTCCTCGTGAACGCGCTCGCCTGGGTGACCAAGCTCGAGATTCCCGAGACCGGCGTCGCCTCGGCCCCCGTCACGCCCGAGGAGCTCCAGAAGGTCATCGAGGAAGCCAAGGCCGCGGTCGCCGCCGGCCGCTGACTATCCGTCGAAGATCAGCGGGAGGCTCCGCTCGACGCTGACGCGCGCCGCGCGCTCCAGCACCCGCCAGCCGTACTTGACGGCTCCCATGGGATAGTCGGCCGGGGCCGTCTCATCTCGCAGGCCCGGGAGCCGCTGCCCGAGCTCTTCGAGTTCCCGCAGCAGGCGAACCGAGGAGCCGACCTTGAACCAGTCGCGCAGGGACTTCCCGCGGGGCACCTTGGGGGGCGCTTCCGCCCGAGGAGGAGGATAGGGGCTCTCCCGGCGCAGCTTCCGGATCCGCTGCTCCCGCTCCTTCGCCTGTCGTCGTTCCTCCCGGAGTTCCTTCCCTGCACCGAACCTCCAGGCCAGAAGCTGGAACGCGGCGCCGGCGACCAGGCGCTCCGCCCAGGAGGGCTCGCTGGAGGCTCCGTCGACGATCTCCAGGCAGGCCACCGGCGGGTCGAAGTCGCAGGGAAAATAGAAGCCCATGCAGTCCGAGTGATCGATGAGGTGCCGGTAGCGGCTCGGCGCATTCTGGTAGTAGATCCTCGCGAGGCTGGGATGCTCTTCCGGCGAGCTGCCGGCCGCGAACGGCCCGCCGAGCGGATATTCCTGGTACGCGGCGAAGGCCCGCAGGGCCTGCAGCGAGGCATAGTGGTGCTGGACGGAAAGCGCCACCTCGCCGTCGTCGGACCAGGAGAGCGCCCGGCCGGCGCGGCGTTCGACCTGCTCCTTGATCCCCCGCGCGCGCCAGCGCGCCAGCAGCTCGGAATCGGAGGGTTTGGGATTGCCCACCCGGGTCGCCAGCGCTTCGAGCGGACCCTCGAAGCGGCCGGCGAAGTAGCGCCAGAGCGGCATGACCAGCAGGTCCAGGCCCATGGGCTTCCCCGACGAACGGTGTCCGCCCGCCGCCGGATCAGAGCTGCGCGGCGAGCGTCTCCATCATAGCGCGGTCCCGCGCGATCGCGAAGTCTCTCGCCTTGGAAAGCGTCGCCTGCGTGCGCGCCGGGTCGCGCTGGATCGACAGCAGCCGCTCCGCGATCTGATCGCCGCCGGCGGCGTCGATCTCGAAGAGCCAATCGCCCAGGCCAAGGTCGGCCCACATGCGGCCCTTGCGCGTGTCCGTGGGCTGGCGGAGGTGGAGCGCGGGCCGGCCGCCTGCCACCGCGATGATCGGCGAATGCATCTCGAGGCTCACGACCGCGGCCGCGTTTCGGTAGGTCGACGCCGCCTCGTCCGTGAGCCAGTAGGAAGGGCGGACCACCACGCGCGATTTCACCGCGGCGGGCAGCGGATCGAAGAGGAGCGGCCGCAGCAGCTCCACCTGGTAGGTCATCTCCGGGCAGAGCAGCGCCCGGCAGCCGGTCTCCGCGACCCAGGCCGCGATCGCAGCGCGGAGCTTCGAGTGGTCCGCTTCCCGGTGGAGTTCGTTCTCGGCTTCCCGCGCCTTGATCAGGTCCGGCGCCATCTTGCGCCCCTCCTTCCAGTAGGGCGTCCAGCGGAGGCGCGGGACGAAACAGGCGAAGCGGCCGGGCTCGAGGCCCTGGTCGCGGAGAAAGGCCTCCGCCCGGGCGTCGTCCCGGAGATCGAGCGCGAAGGTCGCGTCGGGGCCGAACTCCTGGACCGGGCAGCCGAGGCGGGCGGCGCGGAGCGCCTCGAGCGACAGCGTGTCGCGGCAGAACACGAAGCGGGCGCCGGCCAGCAGCTCTCGATGGTCCCGGATCTCGGCGTCGCTGAGCGTGACGCCGCCGAAGCCGTAGGGTTTCCCCGTCGACCGCCAGGCCAGCGCCTCCTTCGCCCCGACGAGCCCGGGCCCGGAGCCGTGGAGGAAGAAGTCGCAGCCCGACAGGGCCTCCCGCTGCGCCTCGGCGCTCCTGGCCACTCGGAGCCCCGGGAAACGCTTCCGGAGCATCGCCTCGACTTCGTCGGAAAGCAGGTTGGGCCAGAGGGTGACCTCCGCCTCGGGCAGCCGCTCCTCGAGCAGGCGGAGCATGCCCGGCGTGTGGGCGATGTCCCCGATGTTCACGGTCTGCCAGGAGGAGCGCAGGAGGATCCGGGGGCGCCGCCCGGCGGGGGCGGGCGAAGCGCAGCCGGCGGCGGCCGCCGCCGCCGCGGAAGCCGCGAGAAACGCGCGCCGGGTAAGGATCATGAACGCCGCCCTCCTGTCCGCCCCCTATAAGCGCTTCCGGCTGCTTCCATTCCGCTTTCAAAACCGGTAACGCGCGGATTCCAGTGGCGTCCTAAGGCAATCCGGCCGATGGGAGTTGTATCGATGGGCGACACGACGAAGTATCTGGATCTGACCCGGATCCCCCCCCGCTCGGAGACTCACTGGCGCGCCATCGCCGCGCGCGCCCACCGGCTTCGCGGCGAGGCGGGCGACGAGGCGGCCGCCCGGACCCACGAGCACGCGATCCAGGAGATCCGCAGCGCCGCCGCCGCGGGCTCCTCCCGCCGCATGCGCTTCTGCCCGAGCTGCCTCGAGCGGGGGCTCCGCTACGTCCTGCTCTTCATGGGCGGCGTGGACCGCTGCGGGACCTGCGGCTGGCCGGCGAAGCCGCGCAAGAGCTGAGGATCCCCCCTAGGATTTCAGCTCCTCGGCTTTCTTCGCCCACTCCGTGCCTTCGAACTTCCTGAGGAAATCGTCGAGCAGCTTGTCGCGCTCCGCGCGATCGGACTGGTCCTTGGCGCGTTTGAGGAGATCCTCGGCTTTCTTGTCGAGGTCCGCCAGCCCTTTCACCGCCTTCCGTCCGAGCTCCGAGTCCTTGCCGGCGGTCTCGAACAGGGCCCGGAAGCCGGCCGAGGCCCGGCCGTAGTCCTGCTTCGCCGCGGCGCGCTCGGCCTCGTCCAGCCGCTTCTTCAGGTCCTTGCGGCTCTGCTCGTTCGTGATCGCGACCTTCTGGATGGCCGCGGCCAGCCACTTGCCGATCTCCTGGACGTCCTCGGGCCGGTAGCTGTGGCCGACGCCGGCCGCCTCGACGAACTTCTTGTTCTTGCAGCCGAGGCTCTCGAGGTTCTTGTCCGTCTGCTTCATGACGGGGTTGTTGGGATCCTTCTCGCCCACGAACAGGTAGAAGTGGCCCTCCCGCGCGGCGACCGGGTACTCCTCCTTGTAGCGCTGCGCGTAGACGTCGCCGGAGCCCATGATGATGGCGCCCGCGAAGAGCTTGTGGTTGTGGACTTCGACGGCCGCCGCCATGAAGCCGCCGGCCGAGAACCCGCCGATCCAGACCTGCGCCGGGTCGATCGAATGTTCCTTGCTCAACTGGGGGATGAGGGCGAGGATCGCATTCTCGTCGTCGCCGTCCCAGCCCTGGGGATTGCGCGAGTTGAGCGCGATCACGATCGCGTTCTTCGTGAGCTCCGCCGTCCGCCACATCGGGAACATGTTCTCCGCGCGGTCGCCGCTCCCGTGCAGGAGGATGAGGAGGGGCCACTTCAGGGCCGCGTTGTAGCCCGACGGGAGCCCCTGGACGTAGGTGTTCGGATGGCCGTCCACCTTCTTGTCCTTCGCCTGGGCGAAGAGCGGCAGGGGGCTGAGGGCCAGGAGGGTCAGCAGGCGCAGGAACATAGCGGCCTCCGAATGCTGCTCAGGGTTGGACACCGCGGAGGCGGGCAGGAGGGGGCGAAAGTCCTGGCTACCTCGCCGGGGCGGGCTTGGCGGCCATGCGGCTGAGGCGCACCATCTTGCCGTAGTGCGCCGTCGCGAGTTGGATCCCGTCGGGGTGCAGGTCGAACTCGCGCACGGTGTCGGGCAGCTTGAAGGTGTGGAAGGGCTTGTCCTCCTGGTTCCAGAACAGCAGGTGGCCGCCCGCGCCGCCCCCCGAGCCGCCGATCAGGAAGCCCTCGGGATGGAACCGCGCGCGCCAGGCCACGCTCTTCTGCCCCGCCAGCGTGTGGCTCACCAGGAGCTTCCCGGTCTCCCACTCGAAGCGGAGCACCAGCGGCTCGTGCACCGCGCCCAGCGGATTCTCCGCCTTGTGCAGACCCGAACAGGCCAGGTGCTTGCCGTCGGGGCTCATCGACAGGCTCCGCACGCCTCCGAAATCGACCCCCTGCCCCGCGTTGTAGGACCAGAGCGGCTTCGCGTCGAAGGAGCGAACCCGCTCCCCCGTCGCCAGGTCCCACTGGTGGACGTTGCCGAGCAGGTCGCCGGAGATGACGCAGGGCACCGTGGGGTGGAACATCAGGCTGTACACGTGGTTGTCGTGGCCCTCGAGGGTCCGCAGCGGCGCGCCGTCGGAGAGATACCAGAGCTTCACCTTCCCGTCGTTCCCGGCGCTCGCGAGATAATTGCCGCAGGGGCTCACCGCCGCCGCCCGGATCCAGCCCTTGTGGGCCTCCACCTTGCGGAGCGGCTCCGGCTTCTCGGCCGCGACCGGCCACCACATCAGCGTGTCGTCGTAGCCTGCGGTGATCAGCGTTTCGCCGTCGGGCGTGAACGCCAGGTCCCCGACCCAGGAGTCGTGGCCCTTCAGGACGGTCTGCTTGCCGGTCGCCAGCTCCCAGCGGACCACCGAGCGGTCTTCCGCCGCGCCGAAGACATAGCGGCCCTTCGGGTCGAAGCGGCAAGTGATGAACGGCGCTTCGTACTTGTAGTCCACCGCGACGTAGGTCTGTTTCGGATCGGCGCCCATAGGTTTACGCCAGCAGCTCCGGGATCGCGTCGAAGGCCGGATCGGCCACCGGCATCTTCTTCCCGGCGATCAGAAAATTGGCCGTCGACTTCAGCCCCAGCGCCCGCAGGTACGTGTGGAAGAGGTGGCCGGCGTCGACCTCGCGCTCCGTCACCTCCGTGCCGTTCTTGTTGGTCTTGCCGATCACGCCGCCGCGCACGATCCCCGCGCCTCCCAGACAGATGGACCAGGCCTTGCCCCAGTGGTCGCGCCCGTAGTACTGGTTGATCTTCGGCGTGCGGCCGAACTCGGAGAGCACGACGATCAGCGTGCTGTCGAGCATCCCCCGCTCGGCAAGATCCGCGACCAGCGTCGCGAAGGGCCCGTCGAACTCGCCCAGCTGCTCGATGTGGAAGTTGAAGTTCTCGTTGTGGGTGTCGTAGTTCGAGTGGCGCACCTGGACGAAGGTGATGCCCTTCTCGAGCAGGCGCCGCGCGAGCAGGCAGTGGCGGCCGAAGTCGTGGAGGCCGTAGCGCTTCTGGTCCTGCTCGGGCTCCTTGGTGATGTCGAAGATGTCGCGCTGCTTCACGAACTCCTGGGCCTGCTCGTAGCTCTGGGTGTAGGCGTCCGTCTCGGCCGTCCGGCGCCGCTCCAGGAAGTGGTCGTTCAGCGCGCGGCGGAACTCCTCGCGCAGCTTCGACGACTCCTCCGTCAGGTCGGCCGGGCAGGCCGTGTTCTCCGGGGCCTTCCCCTCGCCCAGGACGATGCTCGCGAAGCGGGGCCCGAGATAGGCCGAGTCGGCGCTGCGGCCGCCCCCGCCGCCGCTGGGACGGATCTTGATGTGGCCGGGCAGGGCCTTGTCGTCGGAGTCGAGCGAACGGGCGACGACGGCGCCGATCTCCGGGTACTCCGTCGCCGGCGTCTGCCGCCGGCCCGTCATCGTCATGTAGGTGCCCTTGCCGTGGTCGTCGTTCTTCGTGTTGATGCCGCGGACCAGCGACAGGTGGTGCATCTGCTTCGCGGTCTGCGGCAGCAGCTCGCTGATGTGGGTGCCGGGCACCGAGGTCGGGATCGCGCGGAAGGGCCCGCCCGTGTCGGTGCCGGGCTTGGGATCCCAGCTCTCGAGCTGGCTCAGCCCGCCGTGCATGTCGATCACGATCATCCGCTTCTGGCTCTTGCCGAGCTGGCGCGCGAGCGCCGTGGGCGCGAGGTTGCCCATGCCCGTCACCATGACGCCGGCGCCCAGGGCGAGGCCGCCCAGGAACTTCCGCCGCGCGATGAGGTGCTCTTCCGAGCCGCATCCGGGTTGGCAGTTCATCGTCCGTCTCCTAATGCTTGAAGCGGAACTCGACCGAGGTCAGCATGGCCCACACGATTTCCTGGACCGCCGCGAGGCGGGCCTGGGGCCGCGCCGCAAGGTGGCGCAGCACCTCGTCCCGCTCCCGGTCCGAGGGCGGCCGCGTGTACATGGCGAGGTAGAGCTCGCGCGCGAGCTCCTGCGGATTCTCGAGCTTCAGGAGCCGGGCCGTCAGGTTCTCCCCCGAGGGCGCGAGCCAGCCGCGCACCAGCCCGCCGTTCTCGAGGAAGAGCGCCTGGTCGACCGTCGCGTAGAACTCGTCCTGCGGCTGGCCGGGGGCCGCGCCGAAGACCTTCACGAAGGCGGCTTCGTTGCCGCCGAGCTTCGCCTGGACGGCGCCCTCGACGAAGGCGGTCCGCTCCGCGTCCGGGAGGGCCGGCGTCTTCTTCGCGAACTCCGCCTCCGCCGCCGCCCGCTGCAGGTCCACGACGCCCGTCGCCTGCATCATGCTCCAGCAGATCTGCTCGGGGGTGAGGGGATCGAGCACCGCGACGGCGAAACGGCTCGTGCAGATCGTCGTGAGCCGGGCGAAGGACTCGTTCCTCCGCGCCCGGTCCGTCTCTTCCTTCTCGGTCGCCGGCTTGAGCTGCGTCTCCAGGACCGCGATCCGCTGCTTCGCGCCGGCCAGGTCGTCGCGCGCCCGCTCGGCGGCCGCCAGGGCCTCCGCCGCCTTCCGCCGCGCCTCGGCCCGCGCCGCCGCGGCCTTCTTCAGCTCGGCGACTTCGGCGCCGATCGCGTCCTTCCGCGCCTTGACCTTCGCGGCGGTCGCCACCAGCTCCGCGTCCTGGGGGGCCTTCTGGGCCACTTCGTCCGCCTTCGCCGAGGCGTCCGCGACGGCGCGACGCGCCTCGTCCTTAGCCTCGAGCTCCCGCCGCGCCTGGTCCTGCGCCTGCGCGGCCGCCTCCAGCGCCTGCCTCGTTTCCGCCACCCGGGCCTCCCGGGCGGGCAGCTCGGAGGGCAGCTTCGCGACGGCGTCGCGGGCGGCGGCGAGCTCCGACCGGATCCGCTTGAGCGTCTCCCGGGACTGGAGGGCCGAGGCCTGGAGCGCGCCGTACTCCACGATCGCCCGGGTGTCGCGCGCGCGGGCCGCCGCCTGGATCGCCGCGGCCTTCGTCTCCCTCATCCGCGCTTCCGCCTGGAGCTCCGCGCCGAAGAGGGTCCGGATGCCCGCGTTCGCCTCCGCGAGCCGGGCCCGCGCGACGGACGCGTTCTTCTCCGCCGCCGCCAGCCCTTCCGCCTTCGCGGCCGCGGCCGCCGTCTTCTCCGCCGCGTCCTTTTGAACGGCGGCCACTTCCGCCGTCAGCTTGCCCGCCCGCGCCTCGAAGGTCGCCGCCGCGGCGGCGAGCTCCTTGTCGTCGGCCAGCCGGGCTGCGGCCTCCTTCGCCTTCTGGGCGGCTTCGGAAATGCTCTTGAGCAGGTCCTCGCGCGCCGCCAGAGTCTTCTTCGCGGCGTCGCGCAGGGCCGCGGCGGCGTCATTCGCCTTCTTCGCCTCCACCGTCGCGGCGTCGGCCTTCGCCACCTCGGCGGCGACCGCGCCCGCGCTCTTTCTCGCCGCGTCGAGCTCCTGCGCGGCCTTCTTCATGGCCTCGTCGGCCCGCGTCGAGAGCTCCTTGCGGCGGCCGGCTTCCGCGTCGAGCGCCGCGAGCTGCTCCGGGGAGCCCGTCGACGGATCGGCGAGGGTCGCCGGCATGTCGATGCCCCGCTGATAGGTGCGCGTCAGCGCCAGCTCGCGGAGGAAGGCGCGGACGTCGTACTTCATCGCGGCGAACTCCGTCCCGAGCAGGTCGAGCAGTTCGGGATGGGAGGCGGGGTTGTCGGCGTGGTGGAGGTCGAGCGGCTCGACCAGGCCGCGGCCCATCATGTGGGCCCAGAGGCGGTTGGCCACGTTCCGGTTGAAGGCGCGGCTGGCCCCCTCCCCCGTGAGGCGCGCGAGCTCGGACCGGCGGCTGAACTTGGGGACCGGCCGCAGGGTCTTGTCCTTGGGGTCCGGCTTCACCTGGTACTCGTCGCCCTTCGCGAAGGACGGCTCGTCGATCTCCAGGCCGTCGGGCATGCGCGGCCGGGTGGCTCCCTCGGCCTTCGTGAACACCGACTTGAAGGCCACGTCGCCGTCGGGCTTCTCCATCACGACCGCGGGCTTCTTCGCGTCCGGCTGGAAGAGGGAGGCGCGGCTCAGGAAGGCGTAGAGGCCGTAGTAGTCGCGCTGGAGATAGTCGTCGATGCGCGGGTGGTCGTGGCACTGGGCGCACTGGAGGTCCATTCCGAAGAACATGCGGCCCACGTCGCGCGTCAGCGCGTCGGGGGCCACGTCGCGGTCAAGCGTGAACTTCGAGGCGGGCCGCTTGGCGGGATCCGATCCGTCGGAGCCCAGGATCTCGCGGGCGAGCTCGTTGTAGGGCCGGTTGGCCTTGAAGAAGGCCACGAGGTAGGCGCGCCACTCGTCGGTCTTGACGTGCTTGTCGCCGCGGCGCTCCATGAGCCAGACGTCGAAGGTGGTGGCGAGGAAGCGGACGTGCTCGGGGCTCGCGAGGAGCCGGTCGACGAGCCGGGTCCGCTTGTCGGGAGCGGGATCGTCGAGGAAGGCGCGGGCCTCGCGCGCCGAGGGGATGCGGCCGGTCAGGTCGAGGGTGAGGCGGCGGAGGAAGGCGCCGTCGTCGATCAGGGGTCCCGGGATGCCGACGAAGGCGGATTCAACGGCCTTGTCGATGCGGTCATGAAGGGGGTCGGCGCCGGGGGCGGCGAGCGCGGCGGAAATGAGAACCGAGAAGACGAGCGCGGTTCGAAGCCCGCGCCCGCTCCAAACCGCCGCCAAGACTGTGCGCTCGGCCCGCAACTGCACCTGTCTACTCTACGCTCGCCTCGTTTCCCGGGGTGGGAGCTTCTCAAGATTGCATAAGAAATGTGGCGCCCGTCAGCGCTTGCCGGACATCGTGGACGGGGCGGGGAGCGCGCCGGCGAAGCCCGCCTCCGTGCGACGGAGTTCCTCGACGGTCCGGGCTCGGAGACGCTCGAGGCGCTCCGCCTGGGCGGGATCCGGGGCGAGGTTCTTCAGCTCATCCGGGTCGGCCTGGAGATCGTAGAGCTCCTCGACTTCGCCGGGGATCAGGTAGCGGACGTACTTGAAGCGTCCGTCGCGGAGCATCGCCCACCAGGGCACGCCCTGCTCCTCGTTCGCGGCATGGCTCAGGTCGTTCGTGTTCGATCCGTAGTGGCGGCCGGTGTGGGTCATGAGCGTCGGATGCTCCCAGGCGCCGTTCAGCGGGTCCAGGAGCAGTGGCATCATGTCGTAGCCGTGCATCGCCCAAGGAAGTTTGAGGCCGGCGGCCGCGAAGAAGGTCGCCACGAGATCAGCGGAGTTCACCGACCGGGAGCAGACCTTGCCCTGGGGCAGCGTGCCCGGGCGGCTCACGATCAGGGGCGAGGCGTAGCTCGCGTCGTAAGGCGCGAGCTTGCTGTTGAGCCCGTGCTCCCCCATCGCGTAGCCCTGGTCCGCCGTGTAGACCACGAGCGTGTTCTCCAGCTGGCCGCTCTCGCGCAGCGCGTCGATGACGCGTCCCACGCCCTCGTCGAGGGCCCGGGTGCACTCGTTCATCTGCCGGATCCAGTCCTGAAGCGAAAGCCCCGAGGTCTGCTGGTCGAAATTGGACTTTCGCGGCGCCTTGTCGATCAGCAGGGGACCGCCGTCCGGGCCGCGGCCCCAGGCCTGCACCTTGTCGAGATACGCGGGCTTCCCGGGCCGCGGGCCGAAGACGTCCGCCGGCAGCGGGGCGGGCTCGCCCCGATAGGAGCCCTTGTGGCGGTCGGCCGGCGTCGTCGGGCCGTGGACGGCGGCGTAACAGAGCCAGAGGTACCAGGGCTTGCCCGCGTCCCGGGTCTTGCCGCGGATGTAGTCGCCGGCCCAGCGCGTGTAGGCGTCGGTGGAGTACTCCGGCTCGGGAGCCTCCCGCTCCACGCCGTTGACCGCGAGGATCTGTCCCGTATAGTACGCACCCGCGTTCTTCGGGAGCTTCGGGCGGTTCCAGACGACCTGGTAGTCCCAGTCGCGGCCGAAGCCGGTGTCGACGCCGGTGTGCCACTTCCCGATCTGCGCCGTGTGGTAGCCGTTCCGCCGGAACACCGCGGGCCAGAACGGGGCCTTCGCCGGATCGTAGCTGCTGCCGGGATACTCGCCGTCCATGCGCATCGACTCGATGGCGTGCGGCAGGCGTCCGGTGAGAAGGGTCGCGCGCGACGGCATGCACCAGGAACCCAGGTAGGCGCGCTCGAAGCGGACGCCCGCGGCCGCCAGCTTGTCGATGTTCGGCGTCCGCACCCAGCGGGGCGCCTCCGGGTAGCAGCCCAGGGTCTTGTAGGGCTGGTCGTCGGCGAAGATGAGGAGGATGTTCGGGGGCCGGGCCGGCGCGCCCTGGAGCAGGAGCGAGCCGAGAACTCCGGCGAGCAGCGCGGCCGAGGGAAGAGAGAGGGACATCACTTACGGTTTCTTTCCCGCGGCCGCGAAAGCCGCCGCCACCGCGTGGCGGCCCGTGAACTTCTCGAGCCGTTCCGGCGCGACCAAATAGACGGTCGGCGTCGCCCAGCCTTCGAGCAGGCGGCCGGGCTGCAGCGGCATCGCGGGCGCGGCGTTGATCCGGAACTCCTCCTCGACCCGGGCCACGTCGGCGTCGAGCGTGATCCACGCGAGCCGGATCCCCAGCGTCTTCGCCTGCTCCTCCAGCTCCCCCATGCGCTTCAGATCCTCGACGCAGGCGTGGCAGCCGGTGCTGAAGAAGACCGCGATCGCGGGGCCCCCGACGGGCGCGGGATCGCCCTTGAGAGTCGCCGACTTCTTGAGCAGGGCACGGACGTCCAGCGGAGGCTTCGGCTTCTCCGGCGCGGGAAGCTCGATCGGATGGACCGGGGGCTTCTCCGCCCGGCGAGCCCCGGCATCGCCCTCCACGAACGTGTGGATCAGGTTCGACTCGACCCGCTTGTACTCCTCCTTGAGGCCCGAGGGCCAGCGGATCGCGACGTCCGCGAGCTCGTCCTTGCCCAGTCCATAGTGAAGCTCCGGCGCGTTGCCCGAGAGATAGCCGGTCCCGCAGGGGAGCTCCTGGACCCGGCCGTTCACCGTGACCTGCGCGCCGATGCCGAAGCGGTTCGACTTCCTGCCCTGCAGCCGGATTCGGATCCAGCGCTCCTTCTTGTCCGCCGCGCGGTTGAGCAGCGCGACCAGCGGATTGCGGAAGAAGTTGTGCATCACGACATCCAGCGCGCCGTCGCCGTCGAGATCCACGAGCACGAAGCCGCGGCTGTCCTCGGTCCGCGAGATCCCCGTCGTCGTCCCGATCTCCTCGAAGCCGGCGCCCGTGTGGTGAAAGAGCGGGTTCGCCTCGTTGCCGCTGAACGACAGGTCGGGCCCCGGATGCTCGCGGTCGCGCGCCAGCGCCTTGTCGTAGCGGTTCTGGACCTCCGGATTGCCCGCGTCCGATTTCATGATCTTCAGGAGATGGTCATGGAAGGTGTTCGTGAGCGGCACGCCGGCCTGGGGCTTGTCCCCGTGGATCGTCCGCGCCTTCACGAGGCGCCAGAAGGGCGCTCATATGTCCGACGTCGCGAAGGGCGAGCTCCGGAATCCATTGGCCACGTACAGATGGGGATGGCCGCTGTTGTCGTAGTCATAGGCCGCCGAACTCCAGGCCCAGCCCGCGCGGCCGACCCCCGCCTTCTCCGTCACGTTCTCGAAGGTCCCGTCGCCGCGGTTGCGGAAGAGCGTGTTCCCGTGGGCCATCTTGAGCAGCTTCGCGTGCTGCTCGGGCGCCATCTTCCCCGGCCCCCGGGCCAGGATCCGGTTCCCCGCCGTCGAGTACATGTTCGAGACATAGAGGTCGAGGAGGCCGTCGCCGTCATAGTCGACCCAGGTGGCCCCCATGCCGAACCCGGTGTCGGCGGTGCCGCTCTTCGCCGTCACGTCCTCGAAGGTCCCGTCGCCGCGATTGTGGTAAAGACGGTGCTCGCCGTAGTCGTTGGCCAGGTAGAGGTCGGGATGGCCGTCGCCGTCGTAGTCGCAGAAGGCCGCCGCGAGCCCCCAGCCCGTGTCGGCGACGCCCCGCTTCGCCGCCTCCTCCTTGAAGGTCCCGTTCCCCTGGTTGATCCAGAGCTGTTTGGCCACGCCGTCGCGCGCGTCCCAGACGATCTGCGGCACCTCCTGGGAGAAGCGCGGATCCTCGACCGAGTCGTCCTTGTACATGCAGACGAAGATGTCCAGGAGGCCGTCGCCGTTCACGTCCGCGGCGCAGACCGACATCGCCGGCCCGCGCGTCAGGAGGCCCGCCTTCACGGTGACGTCGCTGAACTTCCCCCCGTCGTTGTGGTAGAGCCGCAGGGCCTGGTGGCCCGCGTTGTCTTTCAAGCTCCCGGTGGCCCGGTCGCGGAGCTTCTCGGGCTCGTAGTTCGACACGAGCAGGTCCAGGCGGCCGTCGTTGTCGTAGTCGAAGAAGATCGCCGACGCGCCGGCGTCGTTC
Source organism: Planctomycetota bacterium (assembly GCA_016200125.1). The sequence continues at coordinate 962 of JACQFK010000149.1, read as the reverse complement.
TCGACGATGCCCTTCTCCGCCGCGCATTCGACAAACCTGCCGCCGACGTTCCGGAACAGCAGGTCCTGGCCGACCTGCGGCACGTAGAGGTCGACCAGGCCGTCGCCGTCGAAGTCGCCCGCGGCGATGCCGCCCAGGAAGAGGCGCCCGAAGGTGATGGTCCCGCGCTCGCGGTCGTCGTCGCCCGGCGTGATCGGCAGGCCGAGCGGCACCGTCACGTCCAGGAAGCGCCGCGCGCCCTCCTCCGTCTTGATCTCCGTGGCGCGGAAGCGGCGGAGCATCCAGCGGCCGCCCAGGCGGGCGAATTCAACGTCGCCCTGCGACACCCAGCGGCGCCCGGTGCCGCCGCGCGCCTGCTGCGCGTCGATCTTCAGACGGCCGGCGAGCATCGCGCCCTGCAGCTTCGCGGCGGGGATCTTGAAGACGACGTCGTCGAGGTCGACGCCCTCGAGGGACTTCCGGAAGCCGTCGCGGTCGAGCGTCCGCCCGTCGGCGCCTCCGGCGCGGATCGTGACGCCGCCCACGACTTTCGCCTCCCCCTCCGGCTCGCGCAGGAACGCACTGCCTTCGAAGTCCCCCGCGACATGGTAAAGGACGCCGCCCCAGGCCTTCTCCTTGAGCTGGCGCGCGACGTCGCCCAGGAGATCCTCGACCTCCATGACGGCGTCCTCGTCGGGATCGGCGTAGTCGTCGACGAGCGCGACGGGGACCTCGGGGGGCGCCGGAGGGGCGGGCGGGGGCGGAAGGGGGGCGGGCATCGCGAAGTAGACCAGAAGGGCGAGTGCCGCGATACCGATGCCGATCAGCAGAGCCGTGCGCGCTCCCGGCCTCATCGGTTCAAAGCTATCAGATCACGCCGCGGTGGTAAAGAAGCCATTCGAGGACGAGGAGCGCGAGCACCCCCGCGACGGCGAGGAAGGCGTAGGGAACCTTGGCGTGCCATGGGGCGGGCGGCGGGAGGG
>JACQFK010000148.1 GCA_016200125.1 Planctomycetota bacterium | reverse complement strand
CTCGGAGGGGCTGCAGTAGCGGTCCCGGCCCTTCGCCGACAGCCCCCGCTGCGTGAATCCCGCTCCGGATCCGAGATCGTCCTCGCGGCCGGAATCCGTATCGAAGGGGAGGGCGGGCGCCTCGGCGTGCCTCCCCGACCGATCAAACAGCTCCCGCGGAGATTCCACCCTGTTCAGCAGGAAGACCAGGTCCGGAGGCCGGCTCTGGTAGACGACAAAGTCGGGGTCCATCCCCCACCAGGAGCAGGGGGAGAGCGCGATGGTCGTGGCGCCCCCAAAGGCGGTCGCGTGCAGGACGAGGGAGAGTCCCCAGCCCAGGGCGCGGTCCGACCAAGGGTTCATCATGGTTCGCGGCACGATGGACATAGGGATGCTTCACAGGGCAGGCCGTTCGCATGGTCATGCCAAACCACACGAGTCGTCTTGCCTGCCCTGTGGCTGTAGGCCAGGGAGCGCATCCGTTCTCTAAGCTGCTCCAGGACGGAAGGCGGACCTATCAGCTCCCGGTAGCGAGTTTCTCCGGCGCAGGCCTCCTCGGCGGAGCCGTTCAGCCAAATGATCGGCTCAAGGGAGAGCGCCCCCGACGAGGGCGCGTATTCCCCCGTTCATATGAATCCCGATCCTTCAGCCGGGATCGTGGCGCCCTTTTCCTTCGACACAAATAGCCACTCCGAGTTCTTCGGTCCCTGCTGCAATCCGCAAGAACCCGGCTGCCATTGAAGACGCAAGCCGACGGTGCCCACAGGTTCCACTGCCACGAGGTCCTCGATGAAGACCAGGCTGGCGCCCATGAGAAGGGCCAGATGGAGCAGGACCGAGAGCGCGTTCCCGAAGGCCCGATCCAGCAGATCGTTTACCAAGCGAACACTCAGGAGAAGAAGGGCGCTTTCGCGGAGGCGGGCCTCCGGCTGTACCTGCCGCAGCCGCAGCCGCAATGCTCGATTTCGTTGCCGACTCCGAGAACGTTGTCCAAGGGGACGGCTCGACCGGAGAGAAAGAAGCGCGGGTCCTCCGGAGTCATGGGCCAGGCGTCGTATCGATCGGGGGGCCTTTCCACCGGATAGACCGGGGCCGGCTCCCGAACATTGCTGAAAACATCCGGTTCGAAGTCCGCAACATCGCGTTCCCATTCCAGGACCCCCACGGCAGCCCCCAGGAGCAGGACGGCATGGAGCCCGATGGAGATGATCCAGCTCCAGGTGCGGGGATACCTGAGCGCATCCATGAAGGATTCAACGGATCCTCCGCCCCAAGGTTCATCCGCGATATACTGACCCGCATGGCGAGAGGATTCGGAGTCCTGCTGCTCGTCCTGGCGCTCCAGGAGACCAAGACCCCCTGGGGCAGGATCGAGCTCAAGGAGGACGCGGTACATCTATATATAGAGGCCTGGCCCGCGGACGGGAAGGTCGCCCTGCCCCGGCTCAACAACCCCATCGGCACTGTTTACCTGCTGAACGATCCCGCCAAGACTCCGCTCGGCTTCCAGCCCAACCTCGCCGACTGGTCCGTCTCCCGGCCCAAGACGGCCACGACGGGGCCCGACGTGGTCGTCGTCGAGGTGAAGGGGAAGCCCCGCCTGGCCGGAGACCCGGTCGTCAGCGAGGCGGCCGGGGACGGCTCGATCACCCTCGCCGCCCACCACGCCGTCACTCACGGGAAGCTGCTCCGCTACGAGCCCCAGCCCCACAAGAACACCGTCGGCTACTGGGCGGACGAGAACGACTGGTGCGAGTGGAAATTCAAGGCAGCGAAGCCGGGGTCTTTCAAGGTCCTCCTGCTCCAGGGCTGCGGCAAGGGGCAGGGCGGCAGTACGGTCCGCATCGCCGCGGCAGGCCAGACGCTCGACTACACGGTCGAGGACAGCGGCCACTTCCAGAACTTCGTCGAGCGGCCGGCGGGGACGATCAAGATCGACAAGGCCGGCGACTTCACGCTCGAACTCCGGGCCGCGAAGAAGGCCAAGGGCGCCGTCATGGACGTCCGGCAGGTCCGGCTGGTCCCGGAATGACGAAGATCCACCTTGCCCGGCACGGCCAGACCGCCTGGTCGCTCGCGGGGAAGCACACCGGACGGAACGACATCCCCCTCACGCCGGACGGAGAGGAAGAGGCCCGGAAGCTGGGCGCGCGGCTCCGAAAGCCGAAGTTCGACCGTGTCTGGACCAGCCCCCTCCGGCGGGCGAAGCAGACTTGCGAGCTGGCCGGATTCGGCGCCGCCGCCGAGATCCTCCCCGATCTGATGGAGTGGAACTACGGCGAGTACGAGGGGCTCACATCCGCCGAGATCCACGCCCGGCGGCCCGGCTGGCGCCTCTTCCGCGACGGTTGTCCCGCCGGCGAGCGCCTCGAGGACGTCGTCGTCCGGGCCGACCGCGTCGTCGCCCGTCTCAAGTCCTCCCCGGGCGACGCCCTGATCTTCTCCCACGGACATTTCCTGCGGGTGCTGGCCCTCCGCTGGACGGGCGTTCCCCCCGAGTGGGGCGGCCATCTCCTGCTGTCCTCGGGGTCCCTTTCCATCCTCGCAGCGGACGGAGGGACGGGCGATCCAGCGATCGACCGCTGGAACGACGTGTCCCACCTGATTCCCTGAAGGGCGGGCTATACTTTCGCATGCCCCTGATCGCGCTGCTGCTGGCGCTTCAGAACCCGCAGGGATATCCGGCCGAACCCCCGCGCCGGGACTTTGAACTCGACTTCGGTCCCATCGCCGAGTACTGGTTTCCCAAGTTCAAGGGCAACATGAGAGTCGATGGAACAACCTCCTCCGGGACCAATCT
>JACQFK010000163.1 GCA_016200125.1 Planctomycetota bacterium | reverse complement strand
TACTTCGCCATGGCCTTCTCGCTCCTGGTCGAACTCCTCAACATGAGATTCCGGAAGAAGCAGAGCCCCGTGCATCTCCACGGCGTCGCGGAGAAGACTCCCTGAGGCGTCAGACCCGCGGGACCGACGCCAGGGCATCCTCGGGGATCACGATCTCCTCCTCGATGAAGGTGAAGGCCCCTTCCCGCCACTTGCCGAGGCTCTCGATCGCGTCCAGGCCCGACATCGACCGCAGGCCCTCGACCCGCGCGCTGGCGACGCGACCGCGGCGCAGGAGAAGCCGGCCGCGGTCCCCCGCGGGTCCCCGCGACACTTCCAGCACCCCGGTCCGCTCGCCCGCGCCGAGGATGGAGAAGAGCGACAGCAGCCCCAGCTGATCGATCCGCCCGCTCATCCGCAGGCGGGCGCGGCGGCCCGCCGCGGAGTCTTCGATCGAGGGGCCCTCCTCCCTCGTCAGGCCCCGCCGGTCCAGCACCGCGGCCACCTCGCTCAGCAGCCGCCCGGGTTCGACGGGCTTCAGCAGATAGCCTCCCGCCCCCAGGCGCAGCCCCCGCTCGCGGTCCTCCCGCGAGCCCGCCCCGGTCAGGAAGATCACGGGGATCGCGGCGAGTTCCCGCTGGGCGCGGATGAACTTCATGAAGGTCCAGCCGTCCATCTGCGGCATCTTCACGTCGAGCAGCACCAGGTCCGGCTTCGTGCGCCGCGCGCAGGCCAGGCCCTCCCAGCCGTCCTTCGCGGTCGTCACGTCGTAGCCCGCGCCGGCCAGCGCCGCCGTCACCGGCAGGATCGATTCCGGCTCGTCGTCCACCACCAGGATGCGATAGAGTCCCATGGCTTCCTCCCCTTTCGTCCTTACGAGGCCTTCTTCAGCAGCCGCCGCACGCGCGACATCAGCTCGGATGAACTGAACGGTTTCACGATGTAGTCGTCCGCGCCGAGCTCGAAGCCCCGGTGGACGTCCTGGTCCTTCCCCATCGAAGTCAGCATCACGACGGGCGTGCGCTCCGACTCCGGAAGCTCGCGCAGCCGCCGAAGGAACTCGAATCCGTCGAGCTGCGGCATCAGGATGTCGGAAAGGATGATCGAGTAGCTGTTCTCGTAGACGGAGGCCAGCGCTGCCGAGCCGTTGGAGCAGGTGGTCACGTCGTAGCCCTCGCGCTCCAGGAGGCGCCGGATCACCGTCGAGATCATCTCGTCGTCCTCGGCCAGGAGGACCTTCAGCCGGGGCGCCTCGATCCTGTCTTCCGGCGTGACCACGCGATCCAGCCCGCCCTGCTTGGCCAGGTAGAGGTAGCGGTCCGCCTCGGCCAGGGCCTCCTCGACGCTCATGCCCTCCCGCACCGGGGCGACGCCCGCGGAGAAGGTGACCTGCAGCGTCCGGTCGTCGCCGGCCGGGAAGGACTCGCTCCGCAGCGCCTCGAGGGCCTGGTTCAGCGCGCGGGCGGCGTCGCCGGGTTCGCCCTTCGGGAAGAGGACCGCGAATTCCTCGCCGGCCCAGCGGGCGGCGAGATCCGTGCCGCGGAGCGAGCCCGCGATGATGCCCGCGGCGCGCCGCAGCACCTGGTCGCCCACGGCGCGGCCGCAGGCGTCGTTCACCAGCTGGAAGTGATCGAGGTCGATGAGCGCGACCGAGAGGGGCTCGCGGGTCAGCTCGGCCACGTACTGAGCCCGGTCGAAGGCCTCGTGGAAGGCCGCGCGGTTGGGCAGTCCCGTCAGGGGATCGCGCCGGAACTCCCGCACGATGTCCGATCCCGCGCGCAGCCGCCCGAACACGGCGTTCCCCAGCGCCTCGGGGGTGAAGGGTTTCTCGAGGAACTCCTCCGCTCCCAGCGCCAGGCACTCGGCCTTCGCCTGGGTGGCCCCCTTCACGGTCACGACGACGACGGGAATCGTGGCGGTCGCGAGCCGCTCGCGGATCTTCATCAGCAGATTCCGGCCGTCCATGTCCGGAAGGATGAGATCAAGGACGATCAGGGCGATCTCCTGTTTCTCCAGGAGGGCCAACGCCTCGGCGCCCGTAGGGGCGAGGTGGACCTCGCGGCCCGGGCCCTCGAGGAGCGCCTTCATGTAGTTCGCCAGGTCCGGGTCGTCGTCCACGACGAGGATCGACGCGCGGTCCTCGCTTCCGCTGAGCGACGCCTTGAGGAGCGCGTCCACCAGGGCATCGATGGAGCCCGCCATCGCGTCCGCGGTCGACTCTTCGAGATCGCGGGCGGCCTCGGAGATCTCGGGGAAGCCGTAGGTCGCGCCGGACCCGCGCAGCTGATGGGCGATGCGGCGGACGGAATCCGCCGCCTCCGGGTCTCGCCGATGGACTCCGTCCAGCGCCGACTCCAGGGCGGCGATCCGGGCGGGAAGCCGGTTCCGGTACCACACTCTCAGCTCGCGCATGATTCAGCGTCCTCCAGTCAGGAGCCCTGGAACGCAATTCCCGTGCCACCCCGCCCTCATCAGGGATCCGGAGGGAAGAGGCGAATCCGGGAGGCGGAGCTACAAAAATGGCGGAAGGAGCGACCTAAGCGGCCGGGATGAGGCGCTGCAGGAGGGCGCAGATGCCGGGCAAGGCCTCCGACATCTCCTGGATGAGGGGGCCCGTCTCCGCCCCGCGGCCCTGGACCGCCAGGGCTTCGATCTCCGCCGCGCGCCGGACCAGGTCGCTGAGACCCAGGTAGGCGGCGCTGGACTTCATCGAATGGCCTGCCCGTTCCACCGCTCCCCAATCGCCTCCCCGGAGCCCGGCGGCCGCCGCATCGAGGCGCCGGGGGGCATGCTCCAGGAACAGGGTGACCATCTGCTGCACCAGCTTGAGGCCGCCCGCCTTCTGGAGGCGCTCGAGGGCGTGGAGATCGAGGTCGATCAGCATCAGCGGAATGCAGATGCAAACGCCATGCCAGCGCAGGCTTCAGGGGAGGGAGGCGGGAGACGCTACGGATTCGTCGCCGACTTCCGTCCCAAAGCGTCGAGAAACTCGATGTACTCGTAGGGCAGGCCGTGGCGCCGATGCAGGTCCTTGATCCGTGCGTGGTACTTCTCGTAGAGCGGTCCCATGGCCGAGGCGTACCCGGCGTCGCAGAAGTAGATCCGGCAACCGAGCATCCGATGATCGCGGACTCCGCAGAGGCCGTCTTTCAAGTAGGGACAGGTCCCGGCCTGCGGCGGCGGCGCCTCCGGCAGACCCTCGTGATCGACCAGGTAATCCAACTCCAGCCCGGTGGTCCAGAGCTGGTGTCCGTAGTCCTTGAAGCGGCAGCAGCGGCTCGACTTCTGACAGAGGGGCCTGAGCAGGCCCAGCTCGCGCTCGAGGTCCGCGTAAATCCCCTCCAGCTCGCTCCAGGCTTCCGCACGGCTCATGGGCGTCAATCGTAACCATTG
>JACQFK010000162.1 GCA_016200125.1 Planctomycetota bacterium | reverse complement strand
CGGCGATTCCCGCGATCAGCGCCGTCATCAATGCGTTCATGTCGGTTCTCGAATGACTGGGGGGAGTTTATTAAAGGGAACCTTAAGGGATCGTGAAGAAGAATCCGGAATTCCGAATTCCGGATCCCGGGGAGGGGGCTAGCCGAGTTCGCTGAGGTCGGAGGCGCCCTTCTCATGAGCGCCGCCGCTGGCAATCCGGCGCACGCCGCGGGAGACAAGGAACAGTCCCACGCAGGGCAGGGCGGCCATCGCCACGAACACCAACTCCATCACCCTGGAATGAAAGTGGATCTGGCCATGACCAGCGGCGTAGAAGATCCAGCCGGCCAGGGCCCCCAGGACCAGGCAGCCGAGCCCACTGAGGACGTCCTGGAGCCCCCGCACCCGGAAGTGGCGGTGGCGCTCGCGGACCGCGTCCCGGAGCGCTTCACGGACCGCCTCGGCGGGCGCGCCCTTCTTGAGCCAGTCGGCGCGGATCTCCTCGACCGGATCCGCCCAGAGGACGCGGGCCCGCACATCCACCTTCATCCGCTCCTGATCCCGGGTGGAGAATTCGGAGGGCGCGCGGCAGGCCTCGCACCACGACTGCCCCGCCGGCACCTCGCGGCCGCACTTCGAACAGGTCATCCGCCTCATTGTACCGGACGCGGGTATCATCCTTCAGCATGATCACCGTGCTCTACAACGGGCTCCTGCTTCTGGCCGACGCCGCCGCGTTCCAAGCGCTCAGGCGGTCGGGCTCGAGAGGGACGATCGCGGGGATCCTCGTCGGCACGAGCTTTGCCGCGCTCCTGCTGGCCGGCCTCCTGGGCGGGAATTTCTTCGGAATCTCGCGGCTGCTGTCCTGCGGCCTCTTTCTCCACGGCCCCCTCCTGCTCGGTCTCCTGGCGGCGCGGCTCCAGAAGGATTCCCGGAAAACCGCCTGGGCTGCAGCTATCCTCGCCGCGCTCCTGGCGCTCGTCGCCGCCGACGCCTTCCTGATCGAACCGAACTGGCTCGAAGTCTCCCGCGTGACGCTCCGCTCCCCCAAGCTCCGCCGCCCGCTCCGCATCGTCGTGATCGCCGACTTCCAGACTGACCACGTCGGCGACTACGAGCGCCGGGTGATCTGGCGGACCCTGCAGGAGAAGCCGGACCTCATCCTGATGGCGGGCGATCACCTGCAGGAACAGGGCCCCGCGCTGGCCCCGCTGCGGGGGGAGTTCCGCCGGCTCTTCGCGGACCTGAGAGGGGCCGCGCCCCTCGGCGTCTTCGCCGTCCGCGGCAACATCGACCCGCCCGACTGGACGATCCTCTTCGACGGCCTGCCGATCACGACGATCGACGCCACGCAGTCGATCGACCTCCCCGACTTCCGCCTCACGGGCCTCTCCATGGAAGACTCGTTCCGATCGACGCTTGCCGTCTCCTCCACCGACCGGTTCCACATCGTCCTGGGACACTCGCCGGATTTCGCGCTGGGGGAGGTCCGCGCTGACCTGCTCATCGCGGGCCACACGCACGGCGGCCAGGTGCGGCTCCCGGGGATCGGCCCCCTCATGACCCTGTCCCGCGTCCCGCGGGCCTGGGCGGCGGGAGCGACGGCGCTCGGCGGCGGCCGCACGCTGGTAGTGTCGCGCGGGATCGGGATGGAGCGCGGCGCGGCGCCCCGGCTGCGCTTTCTCTGCCGTCCCGAGCTCGTGGTGATCGACGCGGCCCCCTGAACCCGGGTATGATGCGCCGGTGAGCAAGAGCCGGCTCGAGGCGTTCAGCGACGGGGTCATCGCGATCCTGATCACCATCATGGTGCTGGAGCTCAAGGTGCCGCAGGGCGGCGGCTGGGAGGCCCTGCGGCCCCTGCTGCCGGTCTTCCTCACCTACGCGCTCAGCTACGTGTTCCTGGGGATCTACTGGAACAACCACCACCACCTGCTGCACGCCGCCGACCGCATCAACGGGAAGGTCCTCTGGGCGAACCTCCATCTCCTCTTCTGGCTGTCGCTGGTGCCGATCACCACCGGATGGACGGGCGAAAACCCCTTCGCCCCGCTTCCGGCCGCGGTCTACGGCATCGTCCTCTTCCTGGCGGCGATCGCCTACACGATCCTGGTGAAGACGCTCATCGCGGCCCAGGGGCCGGACTCCCGGATCGCCGCGGCCAGCGGGAAGGACGTCAAGGGACGCGTCTCGCTGGCCTGCTACGCGGCGGCGGTCCCGCTCGCCTGGGTCCGTCCCTGGATCTCCTGCGCGGTTTACGCGCTCGTCGCGGCGATCTGGCTCGTCCCCGACCGGCGCATCGAGAAGCACATCGAGCCCGCGCCCTAGGAGCGGGCCCGCTTTTTAGCGACAGCCGCCGCCGGGGATGCTACAACATCCCCCATGATCATCGGCCTCACGGGGCGCAACGCGGCCGGCAAGGGGATGGCCGCCGAATACCTCAAGAGCAAGGGCTTCAGCTTCTACTCGCTCTCCGACGTGATCCGCGAGGAGGTGCGCCGCCGCGGCCTCGAGCTCACCCGCGACGCCCTCATCGCCACCGGCCGCGAGCTCCGAGCGCGCCACGGCACCGGCTACCTCGCCGAGCGCATCTTCGAGCGCCTCGAGCCGGGACTCAACTACGTCGTCGACTCCTTCCGCCACGAGGACGAGGTCTCCGTCTTCCGGAAGTCCTCCGACTTCCACCTCCTCGCGGTCCAGGCCTCCCCAGAGGTCCGCTTCCAGCGGATCAAGAGCCGCGGGCGCGAGAGCGATCCCAAGACCCTGGAGGACTTCAACCGTATCGAGCAGGCCGAGTCCACGAGCCTCCAGGCCGAGGGGCAGAACCTCACGGCCACCGAGGCGGTCGCGGACCACGTGCTGGAGAACAACGGCGCCCTCGACCAGTTCCACGCGAAGCTGGGCGAGCTGATCCCCAAGCTCATGGCGAAGATGCTCCGCCCCGGCTGGGACGAGTACTTCATGAAGATGGCGCAGGTCGCCGCGCTCCGCTCCAACTGCGCCAAGCGGAAGGTCGCCGCGGTCATCGTGCGCGAGAAGCGGGTCATCTCGACCGGCTACAACGGCACGCCGCGCGGGACGAAGAACTGTTTCGAGGGCGGCTGCCCGCGCTGCAACAACCTCACGCAGAGCGGCACCAAGCTCGACGAATGCCTCTGCTCGCACGGCGAGGAGAACGCGATCACCCAGGCGGCCTACCACGGGGTGTCCATCGCGAAGGGCACGATCTACACCACCTTCGCCCCCTGCCTCATGTGCACCAAGATGATCATCAACTCGGGGCTCCACGAGGTGGTCTACAACATGGACTACCCCCTCAACGACGTCACCTTCAAGCTCTTCAAGGACGCGGGCGTCGTCTGCCGCAAGCTGAAGGTCGAGTAGCGCGGCCCCTCCCGCCGGGATAGAATGAGTCGGGATGTCTGAAACCAAGAAGCGCCGCCACGGCAGCACCAGGAT
>JACQFK010000016.1 GCA_016200125.1 Planctomycetota bacterium | reverse complement strand
CTCGCTGCCCCAGACGACGAGCGTCTCGTCGAGGATGCCCCGCTGTTTGAGGTCGGTCAGAAGCGCCGCGATCGGCTGGTCCACGTCGCTGGTCTGGTGACGCAGGTCCTGCGGCAGGCTGCCGTGATGATCCCACTCGCGGTGGAAGATCTGCACCTGCCGGACGCCCCGCTCGATCATCCGCCGCGCCAGGATCGCCGACTGCGCAAAGGTCCCGGGCTTGTCGAGATCGGGCCCGTAGAGGTCGCGGATGTGCTTGGGTTCCTTCGAGAAATCGACCAGGTCCGGGACCGATTCCTGCATGCGGAAGGCCATCTCGTACTGCGCGATCCGGCCCTGCGTCTCGGGATCGCCGTCGAGGTCGAACTCGCGCGCGTTCATCCGGACCACGGCTTCGAGCATCTTCCGGCGCGACTCGCGGCTCACGCCCGCCGGGTCGGACAGGTAGAGCACCGGATCGCCCTTGAGGCGGAACCAGACGCCCTGGTAGCGCGTGGGGAGGAAGCCCGAGCCCCAGAGCCGGTTGTAGAGCGCCTGGGCCTCGCGCTTGGCGCTCCAGGACGGCGTCATCACGATGAAGGACGGCAGGTTGTCGTTCTCGCTCCCGAGCCCGTAGGAAAGCCAGGAGCCCAGGCTCGCCTTCCCCGGGATCTGCGCGCCCGTGCAGATGTAGGTCACCGCGGGATCGTGGTTGATCGCCTCGGTGTGGACCGACTTGATGAAGGAGATCTTGTCGACGTGCTTCGCGATGTTCGGGAGGAGCTCGCTGACCCAGGCGCCCGACTGGCCGTGCTGCTTGAACTTGAACATGGAGGGCGCGACCGGGAAGCGGGACTGGCCCGAGGTCATCGTGGTGAGCCGCTGGCCGTTGATGATCGAGGGCGGCAGGTCCTTGTCGAACATCTCCTGCATCTTCGGCTTGTAGTCGTAGAGGTCCATCTGCGACGCGCCGCCGTTCATGAACAGGTAGATCAGGTGCTTCGCCTTGGGGGCGAAGTGGGGCGCGAGCTCCTGCTCGCCCGCCGTAGCCTTGGCGAAGGCGGGGCCGAAGCCGTCGCGGGACAGGAGGGAGCCGAGCGCGGCCGCGCCGATCCCGGCGGTCGACATCCGGAAGAACCGGCGCCGCGTGATGTGCTCGATCGGGACGTTCCGGGGGTCGGTCATATCGGCCTCAGCGCTTGGTCACGAATTCGTCCAGGTTCAGGATCACGTTCGCCACGAGGGTCCAGGCCACGAGCTCCGGCGGCGCGATCGTCGCGTCCGCCGGGAGGTCGCCGAGCGCGATGGTCTTCTTGGCGCTTTCCGGGTCCTTCGTGAACATCTCGAGCTGGGAGCGCTGGACGGCGACGAGGTCCGCGACGTCCTGCGGGTTCGGCGGCCGGAGGGTCGCCCGCTTGAGCATCCAGGCCGCGCGCTCCTCGGGGGTGGCTCCGCCTTCCTTGATCGCCTTCTGGGCGAAGTGGCGCGCCGCCTCGAAGCACTGGGGCTCGTTCATGAGGAAGAGCGCCTGGAGCGGCGTGTTGGTCCGCTCGCGCCGGGCGATGCAGGCCTCGCGCGAAGGGGCGTCGAAGAGCGTCATCTGGGGCGGCGCGGAGGTCCGCTTCCAGAAGATGTACATGCTGCGGCGGAAGACCTTCTGGGGCTCGGGGTCGCGCACGAAGCGGTAGGTGTTCGAGCCCGTGTAGCCGACGGCCTCCCAGAGGCCCTCGGGCTGAGGCGGCTTCACGCTCGCGCCGCCTACCTGCTCCACCAGCAGGCCGCTCACGTAGAGGATCTGGTCGCGCACCATCTCGGCGTCGAGCCGGTAGCGCGGACCGCGCGCGTAGAGGCGGTTGTCCGGGTCGCGCCGCAGGAGGTCCGGCGTCATCCGCGAGCTCTGGCGGTAGCTGGCCGAGGTCACCAGCCGCTTCATGAACTTCTTCACGTCCCAGCCGTCGGCGATGAACTGAGTGGCCAGGTAGTCGAGCAGCTCGGGATGGGAGGGCGGCTGGCTCTGGAGGCCGAAGTCCTCGGAGGTCTTGACGATGCCCGTGCCGAAGCACTGCTGCCAGAAGCGGTTGACCGCGACCCGGGCGGTGAGCGGATGGCCCGGGTTGAGCAGCCACTTCGACAGCCCCAGCCGGTTCATCGGGAGATCCTTGGGCGGCGCGGGAAGCGAGCCCGGCAGGCCGCGGACGACCTTGTCGCCCCGCTTGTCGTACTCGCCCCGCTTCAGGATGAAGGCGTCCCTCGGGGCCGTCTTCTCCTTGAAGATCAGCGTCGTGGGCACCTGGTCGAGGAGGACCTTCTCCCGGCCCCGCAGCTCGGCGAGCTCGCGGCTGAGCGCCTTCCATTCCGGCCAGGCGTCCCGGCGGTAGCGCGAGCGGAGCACCGCCTTCTGGGCGTCGCTGCGCTTGTCGGCGGGCTTGGCCAGCGCGTCGGCGGCGTCGCGGGCGAGATCGATCGCCTGGTCCTCGGCGACCTCGAGGAAGAACTTGTGGTCCTTCGACGTGCCGTAGTTCGAGAACTTGAGGAGCACCTGGTTGTCGCCCTTCTCGAGGTCGACGACCAGCTTGTTCGCGTCGTACTTGCGGAAGGTCCGCTTGACGTTGCGCGCGAGGACGACGGAGCCGTTCACCCAGATCTGGATCGCGTCGTCGGAGCTGACGTTGAAGGTGACCCGCCGCGCCGAGGCCGCCGTGATGGTGTGGGCGACGTAGGAGGCGCCGACTCCCTCGGGATAGGCGTTGTTCCCTCCCGGCGTGTAGTCCTTCCGCTCCGTCCACTTGAGCTCGCCGACGGGCTTCGCCAGGTCCACGCCCTTCTCGGGCCCGTACTCCGTCGTGAACGCCACGTTGCCGTCGGCCGCCGGGAAGCGCCCGAGCACGTGCCAGGCGCCGGACTTGATGGGAAGCCCGCCGTTCACGAGATCCCCGTCCGTCGTGGTCGAGAGGCGGAAGCGCGGGACCGGCTGCTTCGCATGGGCGCCTCGATGGACGAGGCGCACGCGGAGGTCGCCGGGCGGGATGGGCTTCGAGGGCAGCAGCAGCACCGCCGGCTTTTTCCGGGCGTCGCCGGCCCAGCCGGCGTCATTCTTGCCGTCGATCAGGTTCTTGACGTTCGCGTCGGCCGTAAGGCTCCACGCCTGCGCGGCGCGGAAGCTGACCTTCTCGGCGCCCAGGTGCGCCTCGACCTCGCTCAGCGTGAAGGCCTGGGACACGTCGGCCGCGGGCTCCGGAGCGGCGGGGAGCACCTCGAGCAGCAGGGCCGTGACGTCGGCTGCGGACTTCGCGGAGACCTCGTAGTCCAGGCGGACGTCGGCGGGCTGGATCGACTTGTCGGCCTGCTGCTTGAGTCCGCTGTCGGTGGCGACCTGGACGCCCTCGAGCGGCGTCCACTGGGCCGCGAGCCGCGCCTGGCCGGCATCGAGGTCCGGCAGGGGGCCGTCGAGCTTCGCCTCGAGCTTCGACGCCGAGGCGCGGAGCTCCGCCAGCTCGGCCGCCTGGACGGAGTTCGGGACCTTCGTGACGGGCGAGGGGTCCTTCTTGTTGCCGTCCATCTCCTGGCCGTCGAGGCTGTTGAAGAACGCGAAGAGCTGGTAGTACTCCTTCTGGGTCACGGGGTCGAACTTGTGGTCGTGGCAGCGGGCGCAGGTGAAGGTGAGGGCGAGGAAGACCTGGGCGAAGGTCTCGGTGCGGTCGAAGACGTGGCGGCAGTAGACCTCCTCCTCGATCGAGCCGCCTTCGCTGGTGGTCACGTGGCAGCGGTTGAAGCCGCTGGCCACCTGCTGGTCGAGCGTGGGGTTCTCGAGCAGGTCTCCGGCGAGCTGCTCGGTCACGAAGCGGTCGAAGGGCATGTTGTCGTTGAAGGCGCGGATGACCCACTCGCGGTAGGGCCAGATCTCGCGGTAGTTGTCGAGGTGGAGGCCGTGGGTGTCGCCGTAGCGGGCGAGGTCGAGCCAGAAGCGGGTCATGTGCTCGCCGTAGCGGGTGGTGGCGATGAGGCGGTCGACGAGCTTCTCGTAGGCGTCGGGCGACGCGTCGGCGACGAAGCCGTCGACTTCGGCCGGCGTGGGCGGCAGCCCGGTGAGGTCGAGGGTGACGCGGCGGGCGAGGGTCGCGCGGTCGGCCTCGGGGGAGGGCTTGATCCCCTCCTCCTCGAGGCGGGCGAGGATATAGGCATCCAGGGGGTTGCGCGCCCAGGCGCCGTCGCGGGTCTTGGCGGGAGCCGGCTTGGCGAGCGGGAGGAAGGACCAGTGGCCCTGCCACTCGGCGCCCTGCTCGATCCAGCGCTTGAGGAGGGCGATCTCGCGCGGGCCGAGCTTCTTGCCCGACTTGCGCGGCGGCATCTTGTCCTCGGGGTCGCTGGTCGAGATGCGAAGCCAGAGCTCGCTCTTCTTGAGGTCGCCGGGCACGAGGGCGGTCTTGCCGGACTCGGCCGGGGCGAAGGCGCTGTCGCGGTTGTCGAGGCGGAGCTTGCCCTTGCGGTCGTTGGAGTTCGGCCCGTGGCACTTCACGCAGTTCTCGGAGAGGAGGGGCCGGATGTCGCGGTTGAACTGGATGCGCTCGGGGATCTGGACCAGGGACTTGCTGTCCTGAGCGTCGGCGCCGACGAGCAGGAGGAAGGCCGCGATCAAGCCGCCCAGCGTGGTTTTCAAGGTGCGCACCCTCAACCCAGCCGATCCCGCCTTCACCTATAGATACGGCCCCCGGAAGGGGCCCACGGGCCTTGACTCTGATTCCCCGTTGCCGGGGTTCCCGGTGCACCCTGTCACAAAACAACCAGTTTGTTTTGTGACTGTGACAGCTCTACTTTGGAGCCGGGGCGTGCCAGACGACGTCCTTGAAGATCTCGAAGACCTTGTAGTCGACGCCCGTCTTCGCGCACACGGCCTTGACCAGCTTGACCACGTCCACGGGCGACTTCGCCTTGCAGTCGTAGTCGTCGCCGGTCGCGGTCACCTCCTGGAAGCCCAGGCCCTTGAGCGCGTCGTCCACCTTGTCCGCGTTCTTCTCCACGTGAAGCGTGACGGTGACGTGGCCCTCGAGCTTCACGGTGTTGAAGACGATCACCGGCTTGCCGCCGTCGTAGGTCAGCGTCTTCTTCCCCACCGCCTTCATGTCCGTCCAGCGAAGCGACGCGCCGGGCTTGAGCGTGACCGTCGCCATCGTCTCGGTGCAGGTCGCGTCCTGCACCGCCGCCAGCTCCTTGAGCTCCGAGGCGAAGGACTTGGCCTCCTCCGCCTTCATCGGCGCCGCCTTCTTCGTCTCCAGGTTGAGATGCTCGACCTGGAACCTGACCTTCTGCAAGGGCTCAGGTTTTTCCTGAGCGAGGCAGGCCAGCAGGACCGCGAGGGCGAGATTCATCACGGCACCTGGTGGATGGTAGCATAAAGTTCGAGCGGAACGGCGGCCCCGTCGGCCGCCTTCACCCGGATCTTGATGCCCATCTGCATGACGGGCTTCAGTCCCGGGATCTCGAGCGTCACCGTCCTCCCGTCCGCCGACAGCTTCGCCGACTTCACGTCGACCGCGTCCCGCCCGCGCTTCTTCGGATCAGCCACCGACAGGTCGGGCGAACCGTACTTCGCGCTCCACTCGTAGTTCCACTGCTGGATCGCGTAGCTGTCGGCGTCGCCGGCCGTCTCCCGGTCGAGCGGGTCGCTGAATCCCAGGACGATGGCGCCCTTCGACACCTGCATCTCCAGCAGCGTGCGGAGCGGCTTGCCGGTGTAGCGCACCCGCTGGATCGCGCCGTCGCGGACGCCCGTCGTAGTCCAGCCGCGCAGCCCCGTCACGTAGAGCTGGCCGTCGGCGGGGCTGAAGCGGCCGCGCATGATGCCGGTGGCGAAGCGCAGCGGGAACGGGACGACCCCGCCCTGCATCGTGTCGCCCACCTTCTGCGTCAGCACGTGGAAGAGCGACGAGGTGCCGTAGGAGGTGTGGAGCAGGTGGCCCTGGAGCGGGCCCCACTTGTCGCTGGTCACCCAGACCTGGCCGCCGGAGGAGTTGTCCTGCGGCTTCGGGATCCAGCAGAGCGGCGGCTCGGGCTCGGGATGCTTCGGCGCGGGATGGGCCGGGCTCGTGTGGGCCGGATCGCTCACGAAGCCGTAGAAGCCGCCCTTCTTCACCCAGTTGAGGCGCGAGGAGGGCATCCAGTTCCCCTCGTTGTCGGCGCAGGTGATCTCGTCGTTCGGGCCGATCGACATCCCGTTCGTGGCGCGGAACCCCGTCGCGATCGCCTCCATCGTCGAGCCGTCCTTCGAGACCTTGAAGAGGCAGTTGTGGAGCGCGACGTCGGGCTCGACGTGGTTCCCGCCCACGATGTAGTAGAAGTTCCCTTCGCGGTCGGTCTGCAGCTCGTAGTGGAACGCATGGTAGCTGGCCATCGTCACGCCGAGATTGCTGAAGCTCTCGTAGAAGTCCGCCTCGCCGTCGCCGTTGAGGTCGTGGAGCCGCGTGATCTGGTCCCGGCCGAGCGCGTAGATCTTGTCGTCGACGATGCGCAGCCCGAGCGGCTCGTAGAGGCCGGTCGCGAAGCGCTTCCAGGACAGCTGCCCGAGCGTCCCGTCGATCCCCGACACGATCCAGACGTCGCCGCTCCAGGTGGAAAAGGCGATGCGACCGTCGGAGAAGAAGTCGAGCGCCGTCGCCCTCAGCCAGGATTTCCAGGGATTCTCGTCCGGCAACGTCAGGGTGTCGACGACGTAGGCCCCCTCCTCCTTCCCCAGGACGCCCTGCGTGACGACCGGGGCCGCCCAGCGAGCGGGTCCCCCCTTGCAGCGGGCGGAGAGATCGGGGAGCTGTTTCACGATCGAGAGGTCGCCCTTCGGGCCGATCCAGAGGATGACCATGAACCTCAGGGGCGCGGCGTGGGCGGGAACCAGGAGATGGATCGAGGACTTGCCGGAGGTCTCGAGCTTCGCCACGCCGGCCGCGGCCGCGATGCCGACGTCGACGTGGCCCGGAGCGTCGCTGTCGTGGACGAGCATCTTGAGCGGGGCCGCCGACGGACCCAGGTTGAAGGTGCGGGTGAACGCGGTGGCGGTCCCGGACTCCAGATAGCCGGGCATCTCCAGCACGGGACAGCCGGCGACCGTGTACGAGAGGATCACCTTGTCGCCGTCGAGATAGAGCCCCTTGTACTGGGCCCAGTCCTTGGGGAGCGGGCCGCGCGCGTCGGGCCGCGGATCCTTGAAGTCCTCGCCCTTCGCCCAGCCGGGTCCGACCTTCGTCGAGAACTTCAAGGCCCCGCCCGCCCGGGTCGGCCACTTCCCCTTCGACGTGGTCATGTGCGTTTCGGAGAGGTCGAGGAAGCCGCCGGTCCAGCCCGCCGCCATGCGCATCAGGTCGGTGTCGAAGCACATCGTGGCGTCCTTGCCGACCTTGATCGAGATCCCCTTGAAGGCCAGGATGTCGGCGTCCTTCTCGGACTTCGTGCGGCTGAGGGTGGAGGTCAGGAAGGGTCCGTAATCCATCTCGGCGACGTGAGCCGGGGGCTTCGGATCCTGGGGGAGGAGCCAGAGCGCGCAGAGGAGGATTCTCAAGGCCACGCTATGTTAACACGCGGCGGGCTTCAGCGTGTACGCCAGCCGGGCGGGAGGACGATCGAGGTTTCGATCTTCTTTCCGTCGCGGTCGACCTCGACCTTGACCGGATCCGTGTCGGAGGCCGTGTAGAGCACCCACTGGACGTCGGCCCAGGAGACGACGGGCTGGCCGCCGAA
>JACQFK010000171.1 GCA_016200125.1 Planctomycetota bacterium | reverse complement strand
CGAGCTCAACCGCCACTGGGAACTCCATCTGAACCGCGGAGCCTGACGCCGTGGCGGTTTGCGCCTGGCGGTTCGCTGGACGGCTGCCCTACGGCGAGGCCCTGGCGCTTCAGAAGGAGACCGTCCGGCGCCGCGTCGCCAAGGAGATCCCGGACACGCTCATCCTGATCGAGCACCCGCCGGTCATCACGATGGGGAAGATGTCCAAGCGGGAGCATGTGATCGGATCGCGGCCCGGGGTCGAGGTGGTCGAAACGCCGCGGGGCGGCGATGTCACCTATCACGGCCCCGGCCAGATCGTCGGCTATCCGATCCTCGACCTCACGGCGCTGAACCAGGACCTGAAGAAATACCTCGGCAAGCTCGAGGAGGTGATGATCCGCGCCGTCGCCCCTTACGGGATCGAGGCCGGCCGGCAGGAGGGCATGACGGGCGCCTGGGTGGGCGACCGGAAGATCGGCGCGATCGGCGTGCGCGTCGAGAGGTGGGTGACGTCGCACGGCTTCGCGCTGAACGCGAACAACGACCTCGACGGCTTCGACCTGATCATTCCTTGCGGGCTCCGGGGCAAGGGAGTAACATCCATCGCGCGTGAAATCGGCCGCGACGTCGACCTCGACGAGCTCCGCCGTTCGGTGGCGGGGATCTTCGGGGAGGTCGTCGGCCGCCGCATGATCCATGAAGCCTAAAGCGCCCCCGCGCCCCCTTCAGCTGGAGATGTACTACTTCCTCCGCCTCACCCGCGCCCTCGACGAGCGGGCGCAGATCCTCTACCGGCAGAACAAAGTGGTCGGCGGGCTCTTCTCCAGTCTCGGCCAGGAGGCGATCTCGATCGGCTCGGCCTTCGCCCTCGCCAAGGGCGACTACGTGGGGCCGATGATCCGCAACTCGGGGACCGTGCTGGTCCGCGGCCACAGCGCGCGCGACGTGATGAGCAACTACCTGGCGAAGGCCACGGCGCCCACGGGCGGCAAGGACAACTCGCAGCACTTCGGCGACGTCGCGCGGACGGGCGTCGTCTCCTGCATCTCGATGCTGGGGACCCTCGTGCCGGTCATGGCGGGGATGGCCCTGGGCGCCCGGTTGAAGGGCGAGAAGCGCGTCGCGCTGACCTACGTCGGCGACGGGGCCGCCTCGACGGGCGATTTCTACGAAGGGCTGAACTGGCGATTTCTATGAAGGGCTGAACTTCGCCGCGGTTCTGAAGCTTCCGCTCGTCGTGATCATCGAGAACAACGGCTACGCCTACTCGACGCCGACGGCGAAGCAGTCGCTGCTGACGGACCCGGCGGACAAGTCGAAAGCGTTCGGCATTCCCGGGTGCGTCGGCGACGGCAACGACGTGGTCGAGGTCTACGCCACGACGAAGAAGTGCGTCGAGGACGCGCGCGCCGGCGGCGGCCCGCAGCTGATCGAGTTCAAGACCTTCCGGATGCGCGGCCACGCGGTCCACGACGACGCCTCCTACGTGCCGCCCGAGCTCTTCGAGGAGTGGAAGAAGAAGGACCCGATCGCCCGCTTCGAGAAGCAGCTCCAATTGACCGAGGTCGAGAAGCTGGAGCTTGAGGCGAAGTTGAAGGTCACGGTCGACGATGCGGTCGACTTCGCCGAGAAGTCGCCGCCGCCCGAGGGAGCCGTGGCCTACAAAGGGGTTTTCGAGGACGATGAAATCGTTCAATTTACTCCCTGGTGGAAACGAGAGTGATTGAGTTATCGGGATATTGAGATATTGGAAGACAGTCAGACAGAGCAGTTCGAGGGAACCGAAGTACAGCCAGTTCGAAAGATGAATCATGAAGAGTACGACGCCGGCGGAACTTAGAGTGCGAACCAAGGAGTTCGCGATCAAAGTGATCCGGTTCGTCCGAAGCCTGCCCAAGACGGAAGAGGGGCGGGTCATCGGAAGGCAACTGCTCCGGTCCGCCACTTCAGTCGGCGCGAATTACCGGGCGGTGTGTCTTGCGCGATCCAAGGCGGAATTTGTTGCCAAAATCGGCGTGGTGCTCGAGGAAGCGGATGAATGCATCTACTGGTTGGAACTTCTCGAAGATGCTGCGGTCCTTCCGAAGGGATCGGCTTCATCGCTCCATCGAGAGGCTGGAGAGTTGGCCGCCATCTTTGCGGCATCCTTCCGGACCGCCAGGTCCGGCAGGAAGTCGGAGCCGACTGATTTCAATAACTCAGTAGCCCAATGACTCAATAATCATGCCTGAGCTGACCTTCCTCCAGGCGATTTCCCGCGGCATCTGGGAGGAGATGGAAGCCGACAAGTCGGTGTTCCTCATGGGCGAGGACATCGGCAGGTACGGCGGCGCCTTCCGCGTGACCGAGGGCTTTCTGGACAAGTTCGGCCCCGAGCGGGTGATCGAGACGCCGCTCGCCGAGGAGGGCTTCGTGGGCGCGGCGATCGGCGCGGCCTACGTCGGCCTGAGGCCCGTCGTCGAGTTCCAGTTCATCGACTTCATCGCCTGCGCCTTCGACCCGATCGTCAACTTCGCCTGCACCAGCCGCTACCGCTGGGGGCAGGGGGTGCCCGTCACCTTCCGGGGGCCCTGGGGCGGCGGCGTCCGCGCGGGTCCCTTCCACTCACGCAACGTCGAGATGTGGTTCGCCCATTCGCCGGGCATCAAGGTCGTCGCGCCCTCCACGCCGACGGACGCGAAGGGGCTGATCAAGGCCTGCATCCGGGACAACGACCCCTGCCTCTTCCTCGAGCACAAGGGGCTCTACCGGCGCCTCAAGGAGGAGGTGCCCGACAACTCCCCGCCGATCCCCATCGGGAAGGCCAGGGTGGTCCGGCCGGGCGACGGGCTCACGATCGTCAGCTACGGCATGATGGTCCACCGCTGTCTCGAGGCCATGGCGCAAATGAAAGATCTCTCCATCGAGCTCATCGACCTGCGGACGATCCACCCGCTCGACCGGGCCGCGGTCGTCGGGAGCGTGAAGAAGACGAACAAGGTCATGATCGTCCACGAGGACACGCGGACGGGCGGGATCGCGGGCGAGATCGCCGCAATTCTGAACGAGGAGGCCTTCGAGCATCTCGACGGGCCGGTCGTCCGCGTCACGGCGCCCGACACCCCGGTTCCTTCGGCGCCCGCGATGGAGGACGTCTTCCTCCCCTCGGTGGCGGACATCGTCCAGGCGGCGAAGAAACTGGCCGCCTACTAACGTTGCGACGAAAGCGGTCACGATGTATCATGCGGGGCAGTCCTAATTCCAAAAAGGATCTGAGCGATGGCGACGAATATTCCGATGCCCCAGATGGGCGAGTCCATCTTCGAGGGGACGATCACGAAGTGGCTCAAGAAGGAGGGCGATTTCGTCAAGCGCGACGATCCGCTCTTCGAGATCTCCACCGACAAGATCGACACGGAGATCCCCTCCTCGGTGGCCGGCGTGCTCCAGAAGATCCTGATGCCCGAAGGCTCGAAGGTCCCCATCCATACCGTCGTCGCCATCATCGATGAATCGGGGGCCGCCTCCGCTCCTCCGGCGGCTCCGTCGAAGGGATCTGCGCCGGCTCCGAACCGGACCCCCGCTGCTGCCCCCGCGCCCGCCCCGGCCCCGGTGACCAGCGCCCCGGCGGTGATCGACGCGGGAGAGCAGCGCGTGTTCGCGTCGCCCCTCGTCCGCCGCATCGCCCGCCAGGAGGGCGTCGACCTCAACCGGCTCGAAGGGTCGGGCTGGAAGGGCCGCATCACCAAGAAGGACATCGAGGATCACCTGACCCGGGGAGGCGCCGCTCCGGCTCCGACCGCCGCCCCTGCGCCGGCTCCGGCGCCGGCGGCCCGGCAGACGCCCGCTCCGGCGCCCGTGCCCGCGGCTCCGAGGGCGGTCGCGATCCCCGGCCGCACGCAGGTCGTCCCGATGACGAACATGCGGGCCAAGATCGCCGACCACATGGTGATGTCGCGGCGGACCTCCGCCCACGTGACCACCTGCCACGAGATCGACGTTTCGAAGGTGTCCTCCATCCGCGAGAGCGAGAAAGCGGACTACGAGACGGTCTACGGGACGAAGCTGACGTTGACGCACTTCTTCGCGGGCGCGGCGGTGCAGGCGCTCAAGGAGTTCCCGCTCCTCAACGCCTCGGTCGACGGCACGAACATCGTCTACCACAACTACATCAACCTCGGGATCGCGGTCGCCGTCCCGGAGGGGCTGATCGTGCCAGTCGTGAAGAACTGCGAGGAGAAGAGCTTCCTCGGGCTGGTGCGCGGCGTCAACGACGTGGCCGATCGGGCCAAGACGAAGAAGCTGACGATCGACGACATCCAGGGCGGGACCTTCACGCTGACCAACCCCGGCCCCTACGGCGCGGCGATGTTCACTCCCATCATCAACCAGCCCCAGGTGGCGATCCTGGGCATCGGCTCCGTCGAGAAGCGGGCGGTCGTCATCAACGACGCCATCGCGATCCGGAGCATGTGTTATCTGTGCCTCTCGTTCGATCACCGGATCGTCGACGGGATCGACGCCGAGAAGTTCATGGCGCGGATGAGGGAAATCCTGACCACGTGGACCATTCCGATCCGGTAGTCCTGCGCAAGCCGGCCTGGCTGAAAGTCCGCCTGCCGACGGGGGCCGGCTACGCCACGACGCTCCGCGTGGCGCGGGAGCAGAATCTTCACACCGTCTGCGAAGACGCGATGTGCCCCAACATCGCCGAATGCTGGGGCCGCAAGACCGCGACCTTCATGATCCTCGGCGACATCTGCACGCGCTCCTGCGGCTTCTGCGCCGTCAAGACGGGCCGTCCCACGGAGCTGGACCTCGATGAACCCCGCCGCACGGCGCTCGCCGTGAAGGAGCTCGGCATTCGCCACGCCGTCATCACGAGCGTGAACCGCGACGAGCTCGAGGACGGCGGCGCGGAGATCTTCGCCCGGACGGTCCGGCAGATCCGCGAGCACTCGCCTCAGACGCGGGTCGAGCTGCTCACGCCCGACTTCCTGGGGAAGCGGGAGGCTCTGGAGACGGTGTGGGCTTCGAAGCCCGACGTCTTCGGCCACAACATCGAGTGCGTGGCGCGCCTCCAGCGCCAGGTCCGCAGCGCCGCCCACTACGAGCGCTCGATCCTGGTGCTCGAGGAGACGCGCAAGCAGGGCCTGCTCGCCAAGACCGGCCTCCAGGTGGGCCACGGCGAGACCTGGGACGAGATCCTGGCCGTGATGGACGACCTGTCCCGCATCCGGCTCGACATCATGACCATCGGCCAGTACCTCCAGCCGACGCGCGAGCACCTCCCGGTGCGCCGCTTCTACACGCCCGAGGAGTTCGCGACGCTGCGCGACGAGGCGAAGCGCCGCGGCATCCGCTACGTGCAGTCCGGCCCGCTCGTCCGGAGCTCCTACCGCGCCGAGGAGCCCTTCGAGGGTCCCGAGTCTATTCCTTGACAGCCCCGTAGAGGCGTGCTAGAAATTTCATCCCTATGACCTACATACCGCGCGAGCTGTTCCTCACCAAGGGCGTCGGCCGTCACAAGGAGAAGCTCGCGAGCTTCGAAGAGGCGCTGCGCGACGCGAAGATCGCGCGATTCAACCTGACGCACGTCTCGTCGATCTATCCGCCTCAGTGCAAGATCGTCCAGATCAACAAGGGCCTCACCAAGCTCAAGAGCGGCCAGGTCATCGCGGTCGTGATCGCGCGGAACGAGACGAACGAGAACCGGCGCCTCGTGGCCACTTCGATCGGCGTCGCCATCCCCTCCGACAAGAACCAGTACGGCTACCTCTCCGAGCACCACAGCTACGGCGAGACCGGAAAAAAAGCCTGTGAGTACGCCGAAGATCTCGCCGCGACGATGCTCGCGACCACGCTTGGCA
>JACQFK010000170.1 GCA_016200125.1 Planctomycetota bacterium | reverse complement strand
CGCCGTATACGGAACCGTACGTACGGTGGTGTGAGAGGTGGGGGCTCGTAAGGGCCCCTACCTACTCGATCCCCCGAGGACTTGGTACTAAAAGAGGCTCCTGGTACTTGGTACTTCGTGCTTTTTTTTGTATATAGATGCCTGATGGTCGACCTCAAGATCCAGGATCGCATGGACCAGGCGGGCAGGAAGGGCGAGGGCAAGCCCGACGAGCCCGAGGCCCGCATGACCTTCGGGGAGCACATCGAGGAGCTCCGCGGGCGCCTGCTCAAGTCCGTGGTCTTCCTGATGCTGGCGACCGTGGTCTCGCTGTTCTTCTACAACGAGCTGGTCTGGTTCATCACCCGTCCGCACGTGGAGGTGATGAGCCGCCTGGGCATCCCCGACGCCGAGAGCCGGCTCATGCCGGGAGGCTACGCCACGCCGGTGATCGCGACCATGAAGCTCGGGTTCATCATCGCTCTCTTCGTCTCGTCGCCCTTCATCGGGTACCAGATCTGGTCCTTCATCAGCGCGGGGCTCTACAAGCACGAGCGGAAGTACGTGGTGCTCTTCGCGCCGATCTCCTACCTGCTGTTCTCCGCGGGCTGCGCCTTCGGCTACATGATCCTGGTGCGCGTCTGCCTGCTCGGCCTGGCGAAGACCGGCATGGCCGGCGGGAAGGTGATCTCCTCCCAGTTCCTCTTCACCGACTACCTCAACCTCGTGACGACGCTGACCATCATCCTGGGCGCGGTCTTCCAGCTGCCGCTCATCATGGTGTTCCTTTCGAAGATCGGCCTGGTCGCGCCGCCGACCTACAACAAGTACCAGCGGCTGGCGATCCTCTGCAACCTGATCGCCGCCGCCTTCATCGCGCCCCCGGACGTGATCTCCATGTGCATCGTCGCGATCCCGATGATCCTGCTGTACGAGATCGGGGTCGTCGCGGCGTTCGTCTTCGCCTCCCCCAAACCCCCTGAACCGGCAAAACCCTGATGGCCGACCGACCGATCGCCGCGCGCCTGGGACTCGTGGGCGTCCCCATGGCCGGAAAGACCTCCCTTTTCTGCGCCCTCACGGGGGCCGACTACGCGAAGATCGTCGCCTCCTCGGGCGGCAAGAGCGTGTCGGCGCCGGTCCGCGTGCTCGACCCGCGCCTCGTCCGGATGCACGAGGTGGAGGGGGCCCACAAGAAGCTCGTCACCCCGGTGATGGAGGTCGTCGATTCGAGCTCGATCGCGCTCGAGGGCCCCGACAAGGATGCCAACCCCGGCAAGCTCGCCTCCGTGCGCGAGTGCGACGGCTTCCTCGCCGTGCTGAAGGGCTACGAGGGCGAGGACGTGAAGAAGCAGCTCGACGGCTTCCGCAGCGAGTTCATCCTGGCCGACATCGACGTCATGCAGAAGCGCATCGAGAAGCTGAAGGTCGACACCAAGAAAGGGCTGCCGAACCGCGACGAGCTGGTGAAGGAGCTGACGACCATGGAGCCGCTCCTGGAGGCGGTCTCGGGCGGCGACGTGAAGGCCTTCGACAAGCTGACCCCCGAGGACGAGAAGCGGATGAAGGGCTTCGCCTTCTACTCCAAGAAGCCGCTGATCCCGCTCGCGAACATCTCCGAGGCGGACCTGGGGAAGAAGCTGGAGGTCCCCGCGGTGGCCGTCAAGCTCGAGATGGAGCTGATGGCGATGGAGCCGGCGGAGCGGGCGTCGTTCATGAAGGACTACGGGCTCGAAAAGCTCGCGCTCGAGACGATCGCCGTCGACCTTTACTCGAAGATCGGGATGCACACCTTCGTGACGACGGGCGACAAGGACGTGACGGGCTGGCACCTCCGCAAGGGCGGCACCGCCCTCGAGGCGGCGGGGCGGATCCACACCGACCTTCAGAAGGGCTTCATCAACTGCGAGATCGTCTCCTTCGCCGAGTACGGCAAGTGGAAGAACTACCGCGAGGCCCAGTCGCGCGGCCCCAAGCGCGTCGAAGGCAAGGCCTACGTCATGCAGGACTTCGATCTCATCGAGGTCAAATCGGGGCTGTAGGGCGGTGGAGGGCCGCGGCTTGTCGGACGATGTGCGCCGCGGGTTCGTCGATGCGCTCATCGGCGACGGCCGGCCTCTGCTCTCTCTGAGCGGCGTCATCCTGATCCTTTGCGGAGGCTTCGCGCTGTTCCTGTCCGCCACGGGTCATTTCCTGCCGCACGACGTTCAGTTCCTCGGGATGACCGCCGACCAGCTTTGCGCGCTCCACGGATGCCGCATCGTCCATTTCATGTTCCACGACCGGGTCGCCTTCGGCGGCGCGATCATGGCGGTCGGCGTCCTCTACCTGTGGCTCGCGGAATTCCCCCTGAAACAGGGGGAGGCGTGGGCCTGGTGGCTGTTCGTGCTGAGCGGCGTGACCGGATTTTCGAGCTTCCTGTCCTACCTCGGGTACGGCTACCTGGACTCGTGGCACGGCGTGGCGACGCTGACGCTGCTTCCGCTCTACGTGCTGGGACTGGTCCGGACGCGCCGGCTCCTTGTCGATCCGGGGTCGATTCGCCGCCTGTTGCGCCCGTCGGTGCCGATGTCCCTGGGACGGTTCTGCCTTCTTGCGACCGCGCTCGGGATGATCCTCGGGGGCGCCACCATCCTCGCTGTGGGGATGACGAGCGTCTTCGTCCCGCAGGACCTGGGGTTCATGGGGCTCAAGATCGCCGACCTGGAGAAGGTCAATCGACGACTGGTGCCGCTGATCGCCCACGATCGCGCAGGATTCGGAGGCGGAATCTTCACCTGTGGCTGGCTTGTCCTGGGTTGCGTATGGTGCGGCGCCCCGTCGCGGAGCCTTTGGCAGGCGCTGGCCATCGCCGGAGGCATCGGCTTCGGCTGTGCTTTGGGCATCCATTTCTTGATCGGCTACACCGATGGGCTCCATCTCGCCCCCGCCGGGGCCGGTGCCGGGATATTCCTGTTGGGACTCGCGCTGACGAAGCGCTCCATGAGCTCCGGGTCCGCGGGTTGAGTTCGCCTCTCTTCGCGTCTCCGTGTCTTTGTGTTGATGGTTCCCCGGGGCGGGTGTAAACTGGCGTTCATGGCCAAGGTGGCGCTCGCGTATTCCGGCAGCCTGGACACCACGATCTGCGTCCACTATCTCCGCAATGTGAAGGGGATGAAGGTCTACACCTTCTCCGCCAACCTGGGACAGCCGGAGTACCTGGCGCCGCTCGCGGAGCGCGCCGTGGAGCTCGGCGCCGCCGCGGCCCACCTGGCCGACTTGCGCGACAAGTTCGCCCGCGACTTCATCTTCCCCTGCATCCGCGCGAACGCGATCTACGAGCAGGGCTACTTCCTCTTCAGCGCGCTGTCGCGGCCCCTCATCGTCGAGGAGCTCGTCCAGATCGCCGACGACGAGGGCTGCGAGTACATCGCCCACGGGTCGCGCGGCATCGGGAACGACATGCTCCGCATCACCAACTGCATCCGCGCGGTCGCGCCGGCCATGAAGGTCCTCACCCAGCTCGTCGACCTCGGTCTGCGCTCGCCCAAGGACGACCTGGAGTACGCGAAGAAGACGGGGCTCAAGTTCGAGAGCGAGAAGCAGACGGTCTACAACGTCGAGCAGAACCTCTGGGGGAACAACATCCAGCTGCGCGACATGAAGGACACCTGGGAGGAGCCCCCCAAGGACACCTACATCCTCACCAGCCCGCCGGAGGATTCGCCCGTCAAGCCCGCCGTCATCGAGATCGAGTTCCGGCAGGGCATCCCCGTCGGCGTGGACGGCGAGGAGCTCTCGCCCGTCCAGCTCATCGACGAGCTCAACAAGATCGGCGGCCGCTCGGCGATCGGGCGCTTCGACGTCGTGGAGAACCGCATCAGCGGCCTCAAGACGCGCGAGATCTACGAGTCGCCCGCGGCGGCGATCCTGCTGACGGCGCACCGCGCCCTGGAGTCGATCACCCTGGAGCGCGAGGTGATGCACTTCAAGGAGTCGCTCTCGCAGCGCTACGCCGACCTGGTGTACGAGGGCAAGTGGTTCCTGTCGGTGCGCCAGGGCCTGGACGCCTTCTTCTCCAAGATCAACGAGAACGTCAGCGGCACCGTGCGCCTCAGCCTCTGCCGCGGCGCCATCACCGTGACGGGCCGCAAGTCGCCCCATTCGCTGTTCGAGCCGCCGCAGTCGAACACGCCGTCGCCCACGTCGTTCAAGATCGCCCGATGATCGTCGAGATCCTCTCCACGGGCACGGAGCTCCTCCGGGGAAAGAACGTCGACACCAACGCCGCGTGGCTCGCGCAGCAGCTCGCCAAGGCGGGCCTCGAGGTGCGCCACCACCAGACCGTGGACGACCACTTCGGGCGCCTCGTCGACGCGATCAAGCTCGCCTCGTCGCGGTCGGACCTGCTGATCATGACCGGCGGGCTGGGCCCGACGGAGGACGACTACACGCGGGCGGCGGCCGAGGAGGCCTTCCACCGGCCGCTCGTCTACCGCGCCGACCTGTGGAAGAAGATCGAGGCGCGCTTCCGGAAGTACGGGACGCGGATGGCGTCGATCAACAGGCGCCAGGCCTTCGTGCCGAGGGGCGCGACCGTGCTGCCGAATCCGCAGGGCACCGCGCCGGGCTTCCTCCTGCGCGAGGGCCCCGTCAGGTTCGTCGCGATGCCCGGACCGCCCCGCGAAATGGAGCCCATGTTCCTCGAGCAGGTGCTCCCGCGGATCCCCCTGCGGAGCGATTTCGACGTCTGGACGGGCAACTCCTACGGGATCCCGGAGGGGACCGTCGACGAGATGGTGAACGGGATCGTGGGCAAGCGGGCGAGCTACGGCTTGACGGTCCGCTGGGGGCGGGTTAACATCACGATCAGAGCAGAGGGGCCACGCCGGAAGAAGGTCCTCGACGGTCTTTCCCGCCGCGTCCGCGCCGCCCTCGGCGACGCCTACCTGGACGCCGAGGTGCACGAGGTCGTGGCGCGGAAGCTGATTGAGACGGGGACGACGCTCGCTGTGGCCGAATCGTGCACGGGCGGGCTGATCTCGCACCGTCTCACGGAGGTGCCGGGCGTCTCGGAGGTCCTCCTGGAGTCGGTGGTGACCTACTCGAACGCGTCGAAGGTCAGGCGGCTCGGGGTCGACCCCGCGCTCATCGAGGCCCGGGGGGCGGTGAGCGAGGAGGTCGCGCGGGCGATGGCCCTCGGCGTCGCCCGGACGAGCGGGGCGGCAATCGGCGTCGCGGTGACCGGCATCGCGGGGCCGGGCGGCGGCACGGCGAAGAAGCCCGCCGGGCTCTGCTACATGGCGGTGGGCGACCGGGTGGAGTCGAGGGTGTTCTCGGGGGACCGGACGCATGTGAAGGAGCGCGCCGCGGGGCATGCGCTCAACATGCTGAGGCTGCGGCTGATCGGGGCAGAGGGGAATGGGCGAAAAGCGGGAAAAGCGGGCCAAGCGCTGGGTCTTCGCGCCGGCCGATAGGACGGCCAGCGCGCGGCT
>JACQFK010000150.1 GCA_016200125.1 Planctomycetota bacterium | reverse complement strand
GGTAGCCGAGCGACGAGCGGTCGTCCGGGTTCGTGCCGTAGAGCTTCAGCGTCTCCTCGGACTCCTTCGCCGTGTCGAAGGCCTCGGGGGCCTCCTGCATGAGCCCGTAGGCGGTTTCGAAGTTCGTCATCCGCGAGCGCAGGTTGAGGTCCTCGGGGTGCGCCGACAGGTGGTCCTCGTTCACGTCGCGGAGCATCCTCCGCTCCAGCTCCAGCCGCGTGGCGGACTCGACGGGGCTCTTGACGTTCGGGATCGCCTCCGGGGGGATGATGCGCAGGCCGCGGTAGTGGGCGGGGAGGAAGTCGGAGCCCCAGCAGATGTGGGCGTTGTAGGGCTCCAGCTTCGCGAAGACCACGAAGGGCGGCAGGTTCGGGTTCATCGTGCCCAGGCCGTAGCCCACCCAGGCGCCGAGGCTCGGCATCGGGATCGTCACCGACCCCGTGTGCATCGAGAGCGTGGCCTTCGAGTGGCCGCCCGAATCGTTGAAGATCGAGTGGATGAAGCAGAGATCGTCCACCGTCTCCGCCACGTTGGGCAGGAGGTCGCTCACCCACTTGCCGCTCTTGCCGTAGCGGGAGAACTTGAAGGGCGAGCCCTTGACCAGCTTCCCGGACTGGGGCTTGCCGTGGTCGCGGTTGAGCGCGGGCTTGTAGTCGAAGGTGTCGACGTGCGACATGCCGCCCGTGAAGAAGAAGACGACGAGGTTCTTCGCCTTGGCGGGGAAGTGGCCGGGCCGCGGGGCCAGGGGACCGGCGTCGTTCAGGGCCGCGGCGATCGAGAGGCGGCCGTAGAGGCCCAGCCCGCCCGCGCCGGCCAGCGCCTGGCTCAGGAAATCGCGCCGCGTCAGACCGAAGTCGCAGCCCATGGTCGTCAGTCCACGTGATAGAACTCGTTCGAGGCGAACAGCACGCGCGCCAGGCTCGCCCAGGCCTCCCGCTCCCGCTTCTCATCCGCCGCGCCTTCCTTGGCCAGCGCGTCGGCGTAGGTCCGGACGTAGGCCGCCGCGCGCTCCACTTCGCGCGCCGACGGCGGTCTCGAGTAGGCTTCAAAGAAGGCCTGGCGCAGCCTGTCCTCCGCGGCGGGCGACGCCTGGATCAGGCGCGCGGCCCACTTGGCGGACTGCTCGTGGACGAGGGCGCTGTTGGCCAGGAAGAGCGCCTGGGGCGGCACCGTCGACGCGTCCCGCAGGTCGGTGGTCAGCTTCGCGTCGGCGCCGTTGAAGACCGAGAGATAGGGATGGGGATGGAGCCGCTGGACCATGAGGTAGACGCTGCGGTGGTTCGACGCGTAGTTGGCGCTGAACTGGCGGTGGGCCGAGTAGTTCCACTTGTCGGGGGCGGGGAAGGGATGGAGCCCCGGCCGGTCGAGCTCCAGGTTTCCGCCCAGCTGGAGGAGCGAATCGCGGAGCGTCTCCGCGTCGAGCCTCTGCCGGTCCGCGCGCCAGTACCAGCGGTTGCCCGAATCCTTGGCGAAGTTCGCCGGGTCGTTCGCGCTCGAGAGCCGCCAGGTCTCCGAGGTCATGATCAGCCGGTGCAGGTTCTTGATCGACCAGCCGCCTTCGACGAAGCGCGCCGCCAGGTAGTCGAGCAGCTCCGGATGGGTGGGCGGCTCGCCCTGGATGCCGAAGTTGGAGGGCGTCGCGACCAGCCCCTTGCCGAAGTGGTGCTGCCAGATCCGGTTGACCATGACGCGCGCGGTGAGCGGATTCTCGGGGCTGGCGAGCCAGCGGGCGAGCTCCAGGCGGCCGCTCGTGCCCGCGGCGATCTCGATCGTCCCCGGCGGGTAGAGGAACTTGGGCAGCCCGCGGCGGACGACCGCTCCCGAGCGGTTCGGCTCGCCGCCGACCTGGAGCTTGGCGTCGACCGGCTTGCCCTCCTTCACGGCATACGCAACCGGCGTCTTTCCCGCGGGGCTCTGCTTCCTGATGCCGTCGAGCTCCTCCCGCAGCGCCTTGCTCTTCTCGGCGATCTCCTTCTCGAGCGCGACTCGGCGGTCGTTCGCCTGCTTGCGCCGCGCGTCCCGCTCGTCCGACTTGGGCTCCTTCTTGATCGCCTCGAGCGCGGCCTTGGTCTCCTTGAGGGCCTTGCCGGCCTCGCTCTCCTCGTCGATCTTCTTGAGCTCCGCCTCGAGGGCCTTCAGCCGCTCGCCGTGCTCCTCCTGGAAGCGCGCCTCGGCGGCCTTGAGCTCGGCTTCGGGCACGAGGGGGATGAGCTCGTTGGGCTGGTGCATCTCCTCGCTGCCCGGGTGGGGATAGACGATGCTCTGGAAGAAGCCGTAGAGCGCGTAATAGTCCTCGCTCGTGGTGGGATCGTACTTGTGGTCGTGGCAGCGGGCGCAGCGGAAGGTGAGGCCGAGGACGGCCTGGCCGAGCGTCGAGATCGTGTCCTCGATCATGAGGTGCATGTCTTCGTGCTTGTGGGTCCCGAAGCGCTTGGCCTGGGCGATGAAGCCGGTGGCGATTGTGCAGCCGGCGTACTTCTCGGGCGGCGCCGTCCGGGCCAGCAGGTCCCCCGCGATCTGCTCCCGGAGGAACTCGTCGTAGGGCAGGTCCTGGTTGAAGGCGTCGATCACCCAGTCGCGGTAGAGGGCGGCCTGGGGGACGGGATAGTCCGAGTCGTCGCCGGCGGTGTCCGCGTAGCGGGCGACGTCCAGCCAGTGGCGCCCCCAGCGCTCGCCGTAGCGCGGCGAGGCGAGCAGTTCGTCGATCAGGCGCTCGAAGGCGTCGGGCCGCGTGTCGGCGACGAAGGCCTCGACCCGTTCGGGCGCGGGCGGGAGCCCGACGAGGTCGAGCGCGGCGCGGCGGATGAGGACGCGCTTCTCCGCGGGCGCCACCGGGCGGAGGCCCAGCGGGGCCTGGGCGGCGCGGATCAGGCGGTCGACGGGATGGGCCGCCGTGCCGGGGAAGCCCGCGGGATCGATCTTCGCGGGCGGCTGGAAGGCCCAGTGGCGGACGCCCCTCGTCGCGGCGGCGGGCGGGCGCTCGGGCCAGGGCGCGCCCATCTTGATCCACAGCGCGAAGTCGTCGACGACCTTGGCCGCGAGCCTCTCCTTGGGAGGCATGCGGAACTCCTCGTCGGCGTAGCGGAGCGCGGGCATCAGGAAGCCCGCGTCGGGGTTTCCGGGCACGATCGCCGGTCCGCGCTTGCCGCCCTTGAGCAGGGCCTCGCGCGAATCGACGCGGAGGCCGTTGGCGGTCTTGTCCCCGCCGTGGCACTTGAAGCAGGTGCGCATCAGGAGGGGACGGATTTTCGTCTCGAAGAGCTCTTCGCCCTCGCCAGGGGCGGGCGCGGCGCTCAGGGAGCTTCAGTGGGGGAACAGCGCCAGCGCCGTCGCGATCAGGAAGAGTGCTCGACTCATCAATGTCCCCGGCTATGGAACGCTTGCGCCCGTCGCCGGGGGGACGGTCATCGAAGATTCTCGAGCAGGCCGCGCTGCACGGCCTGGAGGGCGAGGAACTTGACGAGACCGTCGGCGCCCAGCAGCAGGAGCGCCGCGGTCCAGCGGTTCCGGCGGCGCGCGGGCGTCGAGAAGCGGCGCCCCGTCAGCCGCCCCAGCGAGAGCGAGAGCACTTCGAAGCTGAGCACCCCGAAGCCCAGGCCGCGGAGCAGCGACCAGGCGTGCCAGCCCAGGAGCAGCGCCAGGGCCGGGCTGCGGCTGGAGTCCATCAGCCGCGCGCTGTAGAAGTTCATCCAGTCCACTTCGCGGAAGCCCTCGAAGAAGGTGATCCACCCGAGGGAGACATAAGAGGTGAGGATCCCGCCTCCCAGCTGCCCGACGTGGGCGGGCAGCCAGGCCGAGGTCTCGTACTCGGGATCCCAGCCCGTGCGGATCCACAGGAGCTGCTTCTTCCAGTACTCCTCCGCGCCCGGCATGACCCTCGCCGCCGCGACGGGATCGACGTGGGCGATCGCGACCGCCGCGACGCCATGGGCGAGGAAGGCGAGCAGGATGAATGCGATCCCCTCCTGCCCCGCATCCCTCCGGACGCAGGCCAGGCTGAGGAGGAGGAGGCCCGCGGCCGACAGCGCCGCGTGGCCCGGGACGCCCGTCGCGGCGGAAAGCAGGAGCGGCAGCGCGCCCAGCACGACCGCCGCCGCGGCTCCACGGAAGCCGCGGGAACAGGGGTCCGCCAGGCCGGCGAGCGACCAGGCCCCCTCGCGGATCCGGGGCGGCGCGGCGACCGGCCAGAGCCAGGGCTGGATTTCCAGAACGGAGGCGCCGCCGTTCTTCATCGGGGGATGATGATGAACCCGGTGCTGAAGAACAGGATGATGTTCCCGACCACGAAGATCAGGCCGAAGATGAGGTACTTGAGGGTGGACGGATCCATGCCCGACGAGGCCTGCCGCGTGACGATCCGGCGCTTGCGAGGGGGGCCGAAGCGTGGGATGCCCCCGTCCGGCGGACCCGGCTTGCGGGGATTGGGCCGACCGCGTCCGGGAAGCGGCATGAGCGTCCCTCCTCGAAGTTCAGATCTGTATACACCACGGCGCGAGCGGGAGGGGGAGAAAGCCGGGCACAGGCGCCGTCGGGAGCGGGACTATCCCGTCCGGACCTCGCCGTCCGACTTGAGGAGGGTTTCCAGCCGTTCGAGGAGCTCGTTCAGCTTGTCTTCGAGGGAGCGCCCGGCGGCGGCGACTTCGCGGGGTTCGAGCTCGACGAGCAGCCGGATCGAGCGGGCGATACCGGCCAGGTCCTCGTCGCCGGAGCCCCTGAAGCTTCCTTCGAAGGCGGCGGAGATCTCGAGGGCGCGGCACTGGAAGACCTCGTTCCAGTCCGATTTGAGGAGTTCCTCGACGGCGGCGCGGAGGACCGGGACGCCGCCGGGGAGGTAGATCCGCAGCTCCTCGTCCCGGGGCGGCTTCCCTTCTGAATGTGGCATGGGCTCCACGTATAAAGTATGCACTCCCGCAGGGCGAAGGTCAAGTCGATTCGGGGCGCTCCGAGCGGGTCTGGCTAAGGCGCGACGCCTCGGAGCCAGTCGCGCACCCGTTCCGCCCACCCAGCGACGGCCTCCAGCTGCAGGGGCGGGACCCGGTCCCATTCGATCCGGACGATGGGCCGGCCATCGCGTCCCTCGACGTCGAAGCCCTCCAGTCCAAACTCCGCCCGTTGATCGGTGAGATAAGGCCGGACCAGGCGCTGCCTGGGGATCCCGAGGCCGCCGGCTTCGCTCATCCATGCTGCCAGCCTGGCGGGATCAAGCTCCCTCTCGCTGCGCGCGATGCTGGGATCCAGCTTCGGCCGGCGATGAGCTCCCAGACCGAGCCGTTCCAGGTCGGCGTCGCGATCCCAGACCAGTCGGCGAAGGAGCGGTGACGCCGAGGCGCGGTCGTCAACTCGGGTGAGGAAGATGACCCAGGAAGTCTGCGGCCCGGCGGGCCGGGCCAGAACGACGCGGCCATGGCGCTGTACGCTCGGCGTGCCAATTCAATCGCGTTCCGATCGGGTTGGTCCTTTTCCTCTGGATTGGAATCCATAGGATGAGTCCACCTTGTGCTACGTTCAGTCGTGCGGGGTGGGGCGGCGCAGCCACTTGTTGAGCGGAGTCTGCGTGCCTTTGCCCCGGCAGTAGGTGCAGAATCCCCCTTTCATCGGCTGGCTGGAATAGACGCTTCTGAAGACGACCTGGCCCTTGTCGCAGTACGGGCAGGGTGCGATGGGAGCCAGTACAACCGTCGTGGTCGCGATCCCCAGGACGATCGCCACGAGGATGACGGCCAGGGCGATCAGCCCCGAGTCGACGGGTCTCTTCTCGCGGTCCGGCGAGGTCATGACCCATGAGACGTTGCGGGGTCCGCCTCG
Source organism: Planctomycetota bacterium (assembly GCA_016200125.1). The sequence continues at coordinate 4,824 of JACQFK010000150.1, read as the reverse complement.
GCCACGAAAAGTGGCTTTTCCCCCGGGGAGGCTCCTTCTTTCAACGTCCAATGAAGCGGAGGGCGTACCCATGAAGACCTGGAGAATCCACTTCCTCTGGGGGGTCGTGACGGTGGTGACGGCGGCCGCCTGGGGGAAGTGGGTCCGCTCCTCGCAGGAGGAGGAGCTGCGCGGCCGCGGGAAGCCGCAGCCGACGAAAGTCGCGGAGACCGCCGCGGCGCCGGCGCCGATCCCCCCTGCCGATCCCGCCGCCCTCCCGTTGCCCGTCGCCGCTCCGACCCCCGCCGCGCCTGAACCCGAGTACATCGTGCGCCAGGAAGAGCGGCTGTCGGCCGAGGCGCTTCGTCAGCTCGTCCGGGCCGGCAACCCGGGCGACGTCTGGCGCGTCATGGGCGCCGTCCAGCGCATGTTCAAGTGTCCCCTGAAGGTCGAGCTGCTGATGGAACTCCTCAAAGGCAAGGACGAGCAGGTCAGGCGCTCCGCCCTCTACCATCTCCACGATGCCCTGGAGGAGGCGGCGGACCGGCCGATCTACCGGGAATTCCTGCGGACGGACCCTTCCGACGTCGTCCGCGAAGCGGCGGCGCAGCTGCTGGGCGCCCGGGAGGATCCGGCCAGCGTCGAGGCCCTGTTGCAGGCGTTTCAGAAGGACGAACTCCGGGTCCAGGTCGCCTGCGCGGGTTCCTTGAATACCCTCGGTCAGCCCGCCCCCGCCGTGCAGCTCATTCCGCGGCTCGCGGCGGCGCTCGAAAGCCCCGACGGCGCCCTGCGCCGCGAGACGGTGGAGCGGCTCGGACAGATCCAGGTCCCCCAGGCGGTGCCCGTCCTGGCGCGCGCCCTGCGGGACTCAAACGGGGACGTCCGGCTCGAGGCCGTCAACAGCCTGAGCAATTACGAACTCCCGGAGATCGCCGGCCTGCTCCAGCCGCTGCTCCAGGACCCCGTCGCCTCGGTGCGGGACGCCGTGAAACAGGCGCTCGATCAGCTGGATCCGAACAAACAGTAGGACGGCCGCCCCTACCGGGGAGAGGCAGGCATCAAGCATCCTGCCTGGGGCGTAAGAGGGAAGGGGAATTCGAAAGGAAGCTTCATGGGCGTCCTCCTGGATCTCGCAGGCCTGATGATTTCCGCGGCGGCGCTGCAGGCGCCGTCCGAGTCCAACTGGTCCGCCTGGCGCGGCCCGCGCGCCGACGGCCATTCGGCGGAGCAGGGCCTGCCGCAGAAGTGGACGGAGGAGTCGGTCACCTGGAAGACCGCGCTTCCGGGCCGCGGGCAGTCCTCGCCGGTCCTCTGGGGCGACCGGATCTTCCTCACGACGGCGCTCGAGAAGGGCCGGCAGCGGGTCGTCTTCTGCGTCGATCGCAAGACCGGGAAGATCGAATGGGAGAAGGTCGTCTGGACCGGAGAGCCCGAGCCCAGCCACGCGATGAACGGCTGGGCCTCGGCCACCTGCGCCGCGGACGCGGAGCGAGTCTACGCCTTCTTCGGCAAGGGCGGCGGGCTGCACTGCTTCACCCACGCCGGCGCGCCCGTCTGGTCGGTCGATCTGGGCCCCTTCGAGGGCCCCTGGGGCACCGCCGCCTGCCCGATCCTCGCGGGCGACCTGGTGATTCAGAACTGCGACGCCGACAAGGACGCCCGGCTGGCGGCCTTCGACCGGAAGACCGGCAAGGAGGTCTGGAGCACGCCGCGCCTCGCGACGCGGGGTTGGAGCACCCCCGTCCTGATCGACACGGGATCGCGGAAGGAACTCGTCCTCAACGGGCAGACCGGCGTGATCGCCTATTCCCCCGAGAGCGGCAAGGAGCTCTGGACCTGCCGCTGCGATCAGGGCCGCGGGGAGCCGACCGTGACCCCGGCCGGCGGACTGCTCTACGTCGCCAACGGCCTGTCGGGCGGCGGCCTCTACGCGATCCGCCCCGGCGGCTCGGGCGACGTGACCGCGACCCACCGGCTCTGGATCAGCCCGCGCACGACCCGCGACACGCCGTCGCCGATCGTGATCGGGAGCACGATCCTGCTCATGAGCCTGAACCCCGACTCCCTGAGCGCCTACGACGCCGCGGGCGGCAAGGAGCTGTGGAAGCAGCGCGCCGGCGGCAAGGCCTCGTCCTCGCCGGTCTCCTACGACGGCCTCGCGTTCCTGGTTCTCGAGAACGGCGAGACGATCGTCGTCGACCCGAAGAACGAGGAGCACATCGTGGCGCGGAACAAGGTCGGCGCCGCGAAGGACGAGATCTTCCGCGCGACGATCACGCCCAGCGACGGCCAGGTCTTCATCCGCTCCGACCGCACCCTCTACTGCATCGGGAAGCGCAAGAGCGGCTGAGGGCGGTCGGGGGGGCGCGAGGGCTGAGGGTTCGAGGCTCATCCGCGCCCGCAGAGCGGGCGACCTATGGGAATCCGCGTGATGGGAAGAGCTTCCCGATGAGATATCCCATTCCGTAAAGCGGAAAACCGAAAATGTAGGCGGATTGATAGACGAATCTTTCGAGGTCCGTGGACGCATTCCAATCCTCGGCGGGAAGGAAGCCCTTCTCGCGCGACGCATGCTTGTACCCCAGAGGGCATCCTGCAAGGACCCCCACCGCGGCCGACGCGATCGCGAGCGCAACGCCGATGGCCACGTAGCCCGCGGGTTCGTTCTGCCCCGCGGCGAAGGCCTCGAGTTCGGGGTGCTCTGCGGCTCGTCCGGCCAGCGGCGCAGCTTCTGCCGCGTCCGCGGCGACGATCAGGAGGAGCCGGCCTGTGGGCTCCCATTCTTCCAGGAAGCCCTCGAGCGAGTTCAGCGTCCATCCCAGGGCGGGATCGATCGTGGCGATCAGGTTTCCCGCCGCATGGATGCCGGCGACAACCTCGAAGTGCGGCACTTTACCCGTCCGATAGGGTTTCATGAGTCCGACGATCACCGGACGGTCTTTGCGGATCTGGTCCACGAGGTCGCTGATGCTACCCTGGATGAGGTGCGTGTCGTAGCTCCGGGCCCTGGCGAAGTCCCGAAGCTCGCGAGCCGTCACCCCCGAACCCCTCTCACCGGGCGGCGGGTCGATTTCGCTTCCGGGCGCGATATGACGAAGCAGCATCGCGAGGGCCGCGGGTCCGCAGCCCTCGGACCCGTATTGCAGGATCGGGTCCAGTCCCTGCAGGATCTCAAAGCCGTCCGCGGCCGACCCGGGGTCCCAGGGACGGGCATGGCCCATATAACCGCAGCCGCACAGCGCCAGCGGCAGCGCCAGGAATGACTGCATCCAATGCCTCATCCTAAGCTCCCCTCAACCTCGGTGCAGGCGGCGTAGCGTAAACGTCCCGCAAGACACGGGAAGGCAACCGCCAGTCGGCCGTCAGCGCGGCGTTCCCGGCGGATCCCCTTGCGTCCGGATCTCCGGCGTGGGGAGGTCCGTCGGCATCAGCGGCGGGGGAGGCGGACGCTTGACGGGCTTCAACTCCAGCTGGATCGGCTTGGTGGAGTACTTGCCGATGTTGCCGGCGAACCCGTCGATCGCGAAGAACAGCGGCATCGTGACCCATCCGCCCAGCAGGTTCAATGCGGTGAGCCCGTTGCAGACCTTGTCCCGGTCCACGGTCACCGGTTCATATCCCGCGAGCTGGATCGTGAAGATGCCCTCGCTGGAGCGGGGCACGGCGACAATGCAGGGGGTCCTTCCCACTTCGAGCTTGTCCAGGGTCACGACCGCCCCGGGTGGGGTGCTGTAGACCGGCACCATGTCCGGTCCGGGCGCAAAGAGCGTCGTGCAACCCATCGCGACCGGTGCGACCAGGATCAGGAAGACCCTCAGCGTCTTGGTCCTCATGGCACACCTCGATTCAGCTCCGAAGGGAGATGCGGGCGGCAGCATGAAAAAGGCGCAATCGGCATGCCACTGCCGGCGCTCCCGATATCCGAGACCGACGTTCAATTTTTTGTGTGGTTTCACGTGCCGAGTGTGGGAAATGTCGCGGCGCAGGATCCCTTCCCTTCAGTCACCGGCAGGCTTCGGAATTGCTCTTCCAACCAATACCTGGAACCCAGGGGATGCTCTTGGGAGAGGAAGCCATGAGAAACGCGCTGATCGCGATCTGGCTCGTGCTTCCGCTGACGTCCGCGTGCGCGAGCAGTTACATGCGGGACGGGACTCCGACCGGCCCCCCGGGCCCCGACGAATCCAAGGTGGTCGTGTACAGAAAGTCCTCGATCACCGGGAGCAACATCACGTTTCCGGTCTACGATGGGGAGAAGCTCCTCGGATTCAGCGAATATGGTTCGTACTTCGAATACCGCTGTCGGCCCGGCAAGCACCTCTTCATGTCCTGGGGCGGAGGAGGCCGGCTCGTGGAGGCGACGCTGGCCGGTGGAAAGACCTACTACCTCGAATCGTACTCGAAATTCGGCGGCTGGATGGGCAAACCGGGATTCGACCCGATCGGTCGGGCGCATGAAGACTGGCCGACGGTGGAGAAGATCGTGGCCGGGCTGACCTGCCGCCGGGTCATCCCCGAGAAGGCCCTCGAGCACGAGGCGCGCAAAGGCGAGCGGGCGCAGAAGTTCAGGGAGGAGCACGCCGAGGGGAAGAGAGACGCCTACCTTCTGGAGCCCGAGGACGGAAAACCCGAGTCGCCGGCGCCCTTGCCCAAGGTGTCCCCCTAGGTGCACTGTTGATTCCTCTTTTTTTCGGACCTTGCCTTCTCCAGGGTCTTCCGAACTCGTGTTAGCAAGTCGGCGATGACGAAGGGCTTGGCGATGAATCCGGCATCCTTTTCGATTCTGCCGTCCCGCAGCGCGACATCCTCGGTGTAACCGGACATGTAGACGACTACCATGTCGGG
>JACQFK010000063.1 GCA_016200125.1 Planctomycetota bacterium | reverse complement strand
CCCCCTCCATTCTGACCAGCGTCGTCGGCAGCTATCCGATCCCCGCCTGGCTCGCCGCGATGCCGTCGACGCCGTCGCTGATGGACGCCATCCTCGTCGTGGTGCGCACCCAGGAGCTGGCGGGGATCGACGTCGTCTCCGACGGCGAGCTCTCGCGCTTCAACGTGAACCACCCCGAGACCAACGGGATGATCGAGTACTTCGTCACGCCGCTCGGCGGCGTCACGACCACGTTCAGCCGCGCCGACATCGAGCTGTTCCGGTCGATGCCCGGCATGAAGTTCCGCACCCAGCCCGCCGCGGTCGTGCGCGCGCCGATCGACCAGGGGACGCTCAACCTCCCCGCCGCGTGGAGCATCCTCAAGTCGATGGCGTCTCGCCTCACGAAGTTCACCGTGACGAGCCCTTACATGCTCGGCAAGACGCTGCTCGACCGCCAGTACCACGACCGCAAGGCCCTGACGATGGCGATCGCCGACGTGCTCCGCAAGCAGCTCGAGGGGATCGACGCCGAGGTGGTGCAGGTCGACGAGGCGAACCTTCCCGGCTCGCCCGAGGACGGCCCCTGGGCCGCGGAGTCGATCAACCACGTCCTCAAGGGCGCGCGAGGTCAAAAGGCCGTCCACCTCTGCTTCGGGAACTACGGCGGACAGACGATCCAGAAGGGCTTCTACAAGTCGCTGCTGCCCTTCTTCAACGCCCTCGAGTGCGACCACCTGGTCCTCGAATTCGCCCGGCGCGGCTACGACGAGCTGGAGGCCTTCAAGGAGCTCAAGCCGTCCATCGCGCTCGGCGTCGGCGTCATCGACATCAAGGACAACGAGGTCGAGGCGCCCGCCGCGGTGGCCGCGGCGATCGAGCGCGCGGTCAAGGTCCTCGGGCCCGAGCGGGTGCGCTGGGTCCATCCCGACTGCGGCTTCTGGATGCTCCACCGCAGCGTCGCGGACCGCAAGATGCGCGCGCTGGTCGAGGGCCGCGACCAGTTCCTCGGACGGAGCGCCCGATGAGGCGCCGCGAGTTCCTCCAGGCCTCGGGACTCGGTCTGGTCGGGACGCGGTTCCCCGGCCTCTTCCTCCAGGAGGCGCCCCGCGGCGACCGGCCGGCGCAGGCCGAGGGCGTGAAGGTCCTCAATCCGCGGGGCCGCGTCCCCGTCAGCCTGCTCATCGACGACTCGACCTGCCTGGTCAACCTCGCCCACTTCTGCATCCCGCAGTTCGCCCACGTCTTTCCCGACCGGGTGAAGCAGGACTGGCGGAAGCTGCCGCGCGAGATCCCCGACGCCTTCGTCCGCAAGTTCGGCGAGTGGTGCCGCGAGAACGGGGTGAAGGGCAAGTACAGCGTCATCCCCTATCCCGCGATGGTCGGCTGGGTGGACCGGGAGATGCCCGGCTGGACGAAGCGGCAGCTCGAGGCGAGCCTGGCGCTCATGCGCGACTTCATGTCGAAGGACTGGGACTTCACGCCCGAGATGGTCACGCACACGCGGGTGATCGATCCGAAGACCGGCCGCGCCCTCGAGCCCTACGACGAAAGCACGATGGAGAACTGGGGCTGGAGCCAGAAGCGCTCCGTCGACGAGCTGGCCGACTACCTCGCCTTCGCGCTCCGTCCGCTGCGGAACGCGGGGATCGACGCGACGGGCGTGACGAGCCCCGGCGGCTTCGGCGGGAAGAACCTCCCGAACTATTCGAAGGCGGTGCTGCAGGCCTGCCGCGACGTCTTCAAGACCGAGATCCCCTTCTACCTGAAGAAGGTGAACACCGACGACAAGAGCGTCGCCCCCGAGGTGCTCTACGCGTCGGGCCTGGAGGGCGACGATCCGCAGTGCGTGGTCTCGGTCATCGGCTGCACGGGCGACTGGTTCGGCGGCTGGGACGGCCTCGAGCCCGGCGCGGCGGACAAGTTCATCACCGAGGACTTCAAGGGGGGCCGGCTTCCGCAGGTGATTGCGAAGGGCGAGCCGGCGGTGATGGTCTCCCACTGGCCCGGCCAGTACTTCAACGGCGAGGAAGTCGGGTTCACGATCCTGAAGGAGATCGTCAAGCGGCTCCGCGCGGGCTGCGACAATCTCGTCTGGATGAAGTTCAGCGAGCTCGGCCGCTACTGGGCGGCGAAGGAGCTGACGAAGATCGAGAAGGCCGGCGGCCGCGTCGATCTCCGGGCCCCCTTCGCCTGCCCCGAGTACACGATGGCCGTCGCGGCGGCGGCCGGCGCGGTCCCGAAGCTGACGGTCAAGGGGCAGCCGGTCGCGCTCAAGGAAGTTCCGAAGCTGCTGGCCCTGGAGAGCGGGACCTGGACGCGCACGCCGGAGGGAGCGGCAGTCTGCTTCGATCTCCCGAAAGGCCCCTCCCGCCTGGAGCTCGCCTGATGCCCGTCACAAAACAAACTGGTTGTTTTGTGACCCTCCTGCTTCTGGCAGGCTGCCTCGCTCCTTCGTCGAATCCGGACAAGGACTGGAGGACGTTCGAGTTCAAGGTCTTCCACCTGGGGACGCCGGGGAAGCCGGAGTGGCTGGAGTTCGCGCAGGACCCGCCCCAGGGCCGCGACCTCTCCCTGCCCTTCCCCTCGCCCGCCAACGAGATCGAGCACACCCTCCTGCTCTGGCAGAACAACGTCAAGCTGGGCTGGACCCTCGCCGTGAACGGAAAGAAGATCGGCCAGCTGCCGACCTACGAGTTCCCCGTGATCAGCGCCTTCGCGCTCCCGCCCGGCAGCCTCAAGGCGGGCGAGAACCTGCTCAGCCTCGCCGCGCCCCGGGAGGTCGACGACATCCTCGTGGGCATGATCCGCATCGAGCCGCGCCCGCTCTCCCAGGTGGTCGGCGAATCCACGCTCGACATCGACGTGGTCGAGCCCATCGCCGGCAGCGTCCCCTGCCGCATCACCATCGTGGACGACGCGCTGGGCGCCCTCCCGCCGCTCGCCGCGAAGCCGCTCCAGCGCCTGGCCGTCCGGCCCGGCTGTGTCTACACGACCGACGGCCGCGCGCGGATCACGCTCCCCGCCGGGCGCTACCGCATCCACGCGGGCCGAGGCTTCGAATACTCCGTCGCCACCGAGCGCGTCACCGTCGCCGCCGGCGCCACCCGCAAGGTCTCCCTCAAGATCCACCGCGAAGTGCCCACGGCCAACCTCGCCGCCTGCGACACCCACGTCCACACGCTCCACTTCAGCGGGCACGGCGACGCGACCGACGACGAGCGGGCGATCACGCTGGCCGGCGAAGGCATCGAGCTCCCGGTCGCCACCGAGCACAACCAGGCCAACGGCTACGCCGAGGCCGCCGTCCGCATGGGCGTCCGCGACCGCTTCACCCCGGTCCTCGGCAGCGAGATCACCACGAAGAAGGGCCACTTCAACATCTTCCCCGTCGATCCCAAGGGGCCGCTCGCCGACTGGACCCTCACGGACTGGCCGAAGCTGATGGCGTCGATCCGCGCCACGCCCGGCGTGCGCGTCGCGGTCTTCAACCACCCGCGCAACCGCCACGACAGCTTCGTCCCCTTCGCCGACGAGAACTTCAACCCCGTGACCGGCGAGAACCGCCGCGGCTTCGAGTTCAGTTTCGACGCCATGGAACTGCTCAACTCCAGCGCGCTGCGCAACGACGACACCGAGGTGATCCACGACTGGATGGCGCTCCTCAACTACGGCTACCGCATCACCGGGGTCGGCTCGAGCGACTGCCACGACGTGAACCGCTACATCGTCGGGCAGGGCCGGACCTACGTGGTCTGCAAGGACGCCGATCCGTCGAAGATCGACGTCGCCGAGGCCTGCGACAGCCTGCTCAAGGGCCGCGCGCTCGTGAGCCTCGGGCTGCTGACCCAGATCAAGGTGAACGGACGCTTCGGCGTCGGGGATCTCGTGACCGGCTCCGAGCCCGAACTCGACGTCGAGGTCCGCGTCTTCGGCCCCTCCTGGACGCGGGTGGAGCGGGTCGAGCTCTACGCCAACGGCGAGCGGATCCGCGACGAATGGCCCGACGGCGGCGCGGCGGGCGGCGAGAAGGTCCGGCTGCGCTGGAAGATCGGGCGGCCGAAGAACGACGTGCATCTCGTGGCGGTGGCCAGCTGGCCCGGCGTCCGCGAGCTCTACTGGCCGCTCTCGCGCCCCTACCAGTCGAGCTCGCCGGTCTGGAATCCGCGGGTCTTCGGCATCACGAACCCCGTGTGGGTCGACGCCGACGGGGACGGCGTG
>JACQFK010000124.1 GCA_016200125.1 Planctomycetota bacterium | reverse complement strand
CGGGGGGAGGCGCGGAGAGCGAAAAGCGAGGAACCGCGGGGAAGGGGCTCAGGGGGAGATGGTTTTGAAGAGCTCGAAATAGCGGGCCAGGGCGATGGTCGCCCCGGCGCCCATCAGGGTCATGAACCCGATCAGCAGGGCCTTGGCCGAGGCCTTGAATTCGTTGGGCAGCCGGATGAAGTTGACGATCAGGAGGATCACCGCCAGCGGCGCCGAGGCCACGATCGCCATGGCGAGGTAGCGATGGGGCGGCAGCATGTCCAGCATCTTGAGCAGGAAGATCGCGAGGGGGCCGACGACGCCCAAGAAGACGCCCAGGCGGAGGCGGCCGAAGCCCTCCTCCTCGGCGCGCGCGCGCACGGCGCTGTCGGCGAACTTCTGATATTCGTTCTTGTACTCGGTCATGGCTTCAGGATGATCTTACCAAATGCGGCCCTTTGTTCAATACGGCTATGTGCGGCGGCGACTTCGGAGAGGGGGAGGACCGAATCGATGACGGGCCGGATCCGTCCCTCGAAGACCGGCCGGAGCGCGTCCTGCAGCTCCTTGTTGTTGCCCATCGTGCAGCCGATCACCTCGATCTGGCGAAAGAAGATCTGGCGCAGGTCCTCGACGGGGTCGTGGCCCGACGTGGCGCCGCAGGTGACGATGCGGCCCCCGCGCCGCACGCACTGCACGCTGCGGGCCCAGGTGTCCTTGCCGATGTAGTCGACGACGACGTCCACGCCCCGCTTGGCGGTCAGCTCGCGGAGCCGGCGGGCGACGTCCTCGCGGGCGTGGTTGAGGACGAAGTCGGCGCCGAGGTCCCGCAGCCGTGCGCATTTCTCGTCGCTCGAGGCGGTGGCGATCACGCGGGCCCCGGCGAGCTTGGCCAGCTGCAGGCAGGCCACGCCGACACCCGCGCCCGCGCTCCAGATCAGCACATCCTCCGAGGGCGCGAGGCGGCCGCGCGTGATCAGCATCCGCCAGGCGGTGAGGTAGACCAGCGGGACGGCCGCGGCCTCCTCGAAGGAGAGGGTGTCGGGGAAGGAGATCAGGTTCTCGGCGGGCACGCAGATCGACTGGGCATCGGTCCCGTTCACGTGCTCGCCGTAGATCGTGTACTTCACGCAGAGCGGCTTGTCGCCGGAGGCGCAGAACTCGCAGGTGCCGCAGCTGGTGGCCGGAGAGAGCAGGGCGCGGCGGCCGGTCTCGCGCACGATTCCCGCCGCGTCGCTGCCGAGGATCATCGGGTACTTCGCGACGGGCAGGCCCCTCCGCACCCAGAGGTCGAGGTGGTTCACGCCGGCGGCCTTGATGTCGAGCGTGAGCTCGCCGGGACCGGGGACGGGATCGGGGACGTCGACGACCTGGAGGGCCTCCAGGCCCCCGGGCGTCGTGACGCGGACGGCTTTCATGGAGGTCACTATAGCGCCGCATCACGCATCACGCATCACGAATCACGGGCGGAAGGATTCCTCCTTCCCTGCCTCCCCCCGGGGGGAGGGCAGGGTGGGGCCGTCCCACCCCTGATGCGTGATTCCTGATGCGTGATGCCGGACTACGGAAGCTTCTGGGAGAACAGCCAGGGGAGGAGGTCCGCCTCGCCGTAGGCCTGGTCCCAGCAGCCGTGGCCCACGCCCGGAAACTCGGTGTACCTGGGGGAGCCGCCGGCCGCCTTGAGAGCCGCCACGATGTTGCGCGATCGGACGGTCTTGACGACGTCGTCGGCGCCGCCGTGAAAGACCCAGACGGGCACCTTGGCGATCGCCGCGGCTTTCGCGTCGTCGGCGCCGCCGCAGACGGGGACCGCCGCGGCAAAGGTCCTGGGCATCCGCGTGATGAGGTCCCAGGTGCCGAAGCCGCCCATCGAGAGGCCGGTGACGTAGAGTCGCTTCGGGTCGATCGAGGGGAATTCCTTCTGAAGCGCGGCGATCAGCTCGATCGCGCCCTGCATCGGCTCGGAGGGCTGGGCCGGGATCGTGTGCTTCAGGTCGCCCCAGGGCGTATTCACCCACTGGGCCTTCGAGGGGCACTGCGGAGCGACGATGAAGCAGGGATGCTTCGCCTGCCCCTGCAGGAAGCACTTCACGCCGTGCTTGGTCTGGGCCTTGTTGTCGTCCCCCCGCTCCCCGGCGCCGTGAAGGAAGATCACGAGCGGGTAATTCATCTTCTCGTCGAAAGAGGCGGGCTTGAAGATCCGGTAGGGAAGTTTCGCGCCGGCCGCGCTCTTGAACTCCCGGGCCTGGCCCTCGTCTTGCGCCGATCCGCAGGCCAGCAGGACGGCGATCGCCAGAGCTTTCATCATGATCCGCCTCCGGACTTCTATCGTAGTGCTTCCACCTCGCGCTTCAATGTTCTTTCTCCATGGCGGGAAGGAGCGTGCTATCATCGTGGCCATGGCCCGGCCGCTCGTCGTCAAATCGTTCCTCATCGCCGACTCGGTGATCCACGACCGCATGACCGGCAAGTGGTCGATCATCGGCGTCTTCGACCGGATCACGGCCGCCCGTTTCCCGACCTTCCACTCGCCGCTTGCCTTCTACCTGAAGTTCGGCGACGCGGAGGGGCACTACCGGCTCAAGGTCGAGCTGCGCGACGGGGAGGACCGGCGCGTGGGAGTGATCGAAGGGATCCAGCTGGAGGTGAAGATCCCGGGCCAGGCGGTCGACCTGGGTTTCCCGGCGCCTCCGCTGTGGCTCGAGAAGACGGGGAAGTACCAGTTCCAGCTCTTCGCCAACGACGAGTACCTGGCGTCGCTGCCGCTCGACGTCATCCAGGCGCAGATGCCGGCGCCCCCCGCCCCATGACCGATCTGCTCCTCGTCAACGGCAACATCCACACCCAGGATCCGGAGCGGCCGCGGGCCCGCTCCCTCGCGTGCGCGGACGGCCGGATCGAATCGCTCGACCAGACGCCGCCCGCGAAGCGGGTGATCGATCTCAAGGGATTGACCGTCGTTCCGGGCTTCATCGACGCCCACGTCCACCTGCTCGCCTGCGGGAAGCAGGAACGGGAGGTCGACCTGACGGGGGTGACGGACTTCGAGGAACTGCTGCGGCGGGTCTCGGAGCGGGCGGCGCAGACGCCGGCGGGATCCTGGATCACGGGCTCGGGCTACGACCTCGCGGAGCTGCCTCATCACGAGCGGCTTTCGGCCGCGACGCCGGGGCATCCCGTCTGGCTGACCCGGAAGGACGCCCACTCGGGGCTGGCGAACGCACGGGCGATGGCCCTCGCCGATCTGTCGACCGTCCCCGAAGGCGGCGCCCTGCTCCGGGACCGGGGCGTGTTTCTCGAGAATGCCCAGGGGCTGATCGCGCGGCTCGTTCCGCCGGACTCCCCGGCGGCGGCGTTCCTCGCCGCGCAGCGGGAGGCCATGCAGTTCGGCATCACGGGCGTCCACGACGCGATGGTGGACGAGGACTATCTCCGGCTGCTGAGATCGCTGGAGGACGGCCGGACGCTCCGGCTCCGCGTCCACGCGATGTTCTGGCACGAGAGCCCGGACCGCCTGATCGAGTTCATGCGCTCGCACAGGCCCGCGCCGGGGCGGCTCGCCGTCCGCGCGATCAAGCTGTTCATGGACGGTTCGCTCGGATCGTCGACGGCCTGGATGCTGGAGCCCTTCCTGGGGGGAGCTTCGGAGGGGATGCCGGTGATGAAGCCGGCCGACGCGGAGCGGGTCGCGCGGGCGGCGCTCGAGACCGGCTGGCAGGTCTGCGCCCACGCGATCGGCGACCGCGCCAATCGCGAGCTGCTCGACCTCTTCGAGCGGGTGAATCCGCCGGCGGAGGCGCGCTGGCGGATCGAGCACGCTCAGCACGTCCACCCCTCGGATCTCCCGCGCTTCGCGCGCTGGATCGCGTCGGTGCAGCCCTCGCACTGCGTCGCCGACCAGAATATGGTGGAAAGGAAGCTGGGGCCCGGCCGATATGAGGGGTGTCATGCCTGGAAGCGGCTGGGACGGCTCGCGCTGGGCACGGACGCGCCGGTGGACCGGCTTGATCCGCGCTGGACCTTCCACTGCGCGACCACGCGGGGAGGCTGGGGCACGGCGCAGTGCCTGAGCCGCGAGGAGGCGCTGAGGGGGATGACCTCCGGCGCGGCCTGGGCGGGGTTCATGGACTCGGGCCTGCTGGCGCCGGGGAGGCCGGCGGACCTGGCGGTGCTGTCGCAGGACTGGCTGGAATGTCCCCCCGAAGCGGTGCTGGAGAGCCAGGTACTGGCGACGATGATGGACGGTCGGGTAGGATACCAGTCGAAAGAATTGCGGGGATGAGCGATCCCCATGTACAATGGGTCTCAGGGCCTTTGTGCCCCGCGGAACCGCACATGAAGATCCTAGTGGCCGATGATTCGAGGACGATGCGCCGGGTCTTCCGGACTCTCCTGGAGTCCATGGGCCACGCTCCGGCCGACATCTTCGAGGCGAACGACGCCATCGAGGCGATCGCCGTCCTGAAGATCCGCAAGTTCGACCTCGACTACATCATCGCCGACTACGACATGGCCGGGATGGAGAACCACGGCTTTCTCCACCGGATCAAGCAGGACTGCCCCGGGAAGACGATCCCGGTGCTCATGTGCATCAACGCGAACCAGCGGATGGCCGCCGCGGAGTCGATCCGCCACGGGGCGACGATGCTCCTCGAGCGTCCCTTCCGCGACGGCGACGCGAGGCAGAAGCTGCAGGCGATCGAGGCGGGGCTCAAGGCCAAGAAGGCGGAGGAGGCCTCGCAGTTCCTCAAGACGATCGTGTCGACGGCCGAGGCCGAGGCCGACCTGCCCTTCCTGATGCAGCTTCCGTCGCACATCATGAAGGAATTCCTCCAGCTCTCGGGGCGCACGACCTACGAGGCGGGGGAGGCCATCTACAAGGCGGGCGACCCGGTCGACTCGCTCTACGTCGTCACGCTCGGCGACGTCGAGCTGATCCCCTCCGGCGGCGGCGCGACCGAGATGATCCGCGAGGGGGAGGCCTTCGGCGAACTGCCCTTCATGTCCGGCGAGCGCTCGCCCGTGACGGCGCGGGCCCATTCGATGTCCCAGGTGGTCTCGCTGCCGCGGCACCGGCTGGCCGAGCTGATCGGCCACCAGCCGCGGATGAGCCAGCACCTGAGCGCGCTCGTGGCGCGCCGCTCCAAGGTCCTGACCAAGCCCACCCCGGTCGCGAACTCGGAGTTCTCGGGGAACCTGAGCTCGATGTCCTTCGCGGACGTGCTCCAGCTGCTGCAGGTCGGCCGGAAGACCGGCTACATCCAGCTCGAGATGTCCGGCCAGAAGGGGGAGATCGGCCTGGAGAGCGGGGAGGTGCGCCAGGCCTCCGTGACGGGCGGCGGGTCCGGCGAGGACGGCTTCTACGAGCTTGCGATGTGGAGAAGCGCTTCCTTCGCCTTCGTCTCCATGCCGCTCAAGGGGGCCCCGACCATCACGTCGCCCACCATGCCGCTGCTCATGGAAGCGATGCGCCGGGTCGACGAGTCGAGCCGGACCACCCAGATCCCGCCGCCGGCGTCGGCCGAAAAGACCCTGAACGAATTGTTCTGATCTCCGGCGGGGTACACTCCACGCAGCGGGAGGAAGGGGCCTTGGAGATCGTCTACTGCGGAGGATGCGGTCGGGTCCTCAAGGAGGACGACTTCAGCCGCGGCCTCGCCCAGTTCCTCGACAACCGCCCCTGGTGCGCCGAGTGCCGGCCCCCGGGAAAGAAGCCCCTCGCGGGCCTGATCCCCGCGCAGGGCGGTCGGAAGAGCGGCTCTTCCGCGAAGCATCCGCGGATCACCCTCGGCATGCTTCAGCAGGCGCCCGACCCCTCGAAGCGGAACCTGATGATCGGCCTCGGAGCCCTCGTCGCCGCGGCGATCGTCGCGGCCCTCGTCCTGACCTCGGGAAGCGGCAGCCCGCCGTCGGCGCCGCCGCCTCCCCCCCCGCGGCGCGGGCCGGATCCGCCGCCGGTCGCGCCCTCGAACGACGCCGAGCGGCTCCTCAGGGACCTCGAGGCCTTCGCGAGCCTCGCGGCCCCCGACAAGATCCTCGCGCGCTGCGACGAGATGCGCGCGAAGTTCCGCGGCAGCCCCCAGGAGAAGCGCTTCCAGGCCATCGAGGCCTCCGCGCAGGAGCAGAAGAAGACGCGCGAGCAGGAGACCCAGCTCGCGCGCGAACTGGAGGCGATCCAGAAGCTCATCGAGGAGGACCCGAAGTTCGAGCGGGCCGACGAGGTCCTGAAGCGCTTCAAGGCCGCGAAGGCCGCGGGCGGCCCGCGGGCCGCGGAGCTGGACCGCCGCCAGGCCGCCTACGAGAAGTCGCGCCGGGAGTCGCCGCACGAGAAGCATCTCGGCCCCTTCGCGGCCGACGATCAGGGCTTCCTCCGCAACTGGCTCGTGCTGGGCGTCTTCTCGAACGACAAGGACCAGGGGATCGACACCGACTTCCTCAAGGACGAGGCGACGCACGATCCCGCGGCCGGTCTTGCGGTGGGCAAGCCCAGATGGGCGGCCTATGCCTCGCCCGATCCGAAGATCGACTTCTACGCCGTCCCCCACCTGGGGATCAAGAAATCGACGGACAACGTCGTGGCCTACGCCGCCTGCCTCGTCCAGGTGCCCGTCGACGCGGCCGCCGAGTTCCGGATGGGGAGCGACGACGGCGGCGCGCTCTGGGTGGACGGCCGCCAGGTCGGGAAGGTCCACCGATCCCGCTCGCTCAAGATCGACGAGGACCGCTACGCCGTTCCCCTGGCCCCGGGCCTCCACCGCGTCCTCGTCAAGGTGGAGAATCACAGCAAGAGTTTCGAGTTCGTCCTGCGGATCGTGGGTCCGGACGGCAACCGCCTGCCGTCCCTCCGGGTGTGGAACTAGCGCTTGCGGGACTTGATCAGGTCGCGCGCCGTGCGGAGGATCTCGTCGGCCTGCGGCAGGATCGCCCGCTCGCCCACCGGCCCGTAGCTCACCCGGCAATCCTTGGTCGCGATCCGCTCCACGTCCACGCGGCGGCGGAGCTCGCGGTCGCGGTAGATGACGTCGGCGATCGCGGCGCCCGCGCCGCAAGTGCGGCGGTCCTCGTCGACGATGAGCACGATCCCGCAGTCGTCGGCGGCGGCGCGGATGGCGTTCGTGTCGAGCGGGTTCAGCCAGCAGAGGTCGAGCAGGCGCGCGCCGATCCCGTCCGCCTCGAGCATCTGCATCGCGCGGAAGCAGAGCGTGGTCGACGTGCCGTAGGTGAGGATTGCGATGTCCTTGCCGTCGCCGTAGCGGCGGGAGGAGCCGGGCCACAGGACGAAGTCCCAGTCCGGGTACTTCCGCTCCATGAACTCGTCGCGGAAGCGGTAGCGCGACTTCGATTCGCAGTAGAGGACCGGATCGCCGCAGAAGGCCGCGGCGCGAAGGAGCCCCGCCGCGTCCTCGGCGTTGGAGGGCACGCAAAGGCGGACGCCGGGGTAATGCAGGATCGGCCCGTTCGCCGACTCGCTGTGCCAGATCGCTCCGGCGCCGCCGAGGTAGCCGCCGTAAGCCATGCGGACGACGAGCGGGTTGGCGAAGCGCCCGTCGGAGCGCCAGCGCAGGGTTCCGACCTGGTCCACCAGCTGCTGCCAGGCGGGGTTCAGGTAGTCGCGGAACTGGACCTCGACGATCGGCAGGAAGCCCTGGAGCGACCAGCCCGAGGCGCGGCCCACGATGGACGCCTCGGCGATCGGCGAGTTGCTGACGCGGTCCGGCCCGAAGCGGCGCTGCAGCCCCTTGGTGATGCCGAAGACGCCGCCCTTGCCCTCGAGCTCCGCGCGGCCGAAATGCTCCTTCGAGAGGTCGGCGACATCCTCGCCCCACATCACGATCTGGGGGAGGACCTCCATGAGCTCGCCGAGCGACGCGTTGATGGCGTCCGCCATGACCAGGGTCTTGCCGGCGTGGGCGCTTTTCAGACCGGCCGTCGCCTCCGCGTAGGCCGCCTGGGCCTGGGGCGGATCGTAGGCGTAGATCGTCGACATGAACCGCGAGACGTCGGTCTTCGGCAGGTTGAGGACCTCGTCGACGGCGCGCAGGATCTCGGCGTCGACCTCCCGGGCGATCTCCTGGAGCTCGGCGGGCGAGGCGATCCCGTACTCGACGAGCTCGCTGGCGAACTTGAAGACCGGGTCGCGCTCCTCGAATTCGATCGTGACGTCCTCGCGGGGCCGGTACTTGCGCATGTCGTCGGTGGAGGAGTGGCTGTAGAGCCGCAGCAGCTTGGAATGGACCATGACGGGTCCCTTGCCGGAGCGGCAGAGCTCCACCGCGCGCCGGAAGTTGTCGTAGGACTGGCGGAAGTCGGTCCCCTCGTTCCAGATATAGGTCAGGCCCGGCCAGTGGCTGAAGAGGGCCCCGACGTCGCCGCCCGGCACCTGCTCGCTCACGGGGACGGAGATGCCGAAGCCGTCGTCCATCAGGTTGAAGAGCAGCGGCGCGCGGGCGTTCATCGCGGCGCGCAGCCCCTCGTAGACCTCGCCTTCCGCGGTGGTGCCGTCGCCCGTGGCGGTGTAGACGATCGAATCGCCGGGGTAGCGGCCCTGGCCGTCGAGGAGCTTGTCGCTGAGCTGGACCGCCTCGGCCAGGCCCGCCGCGGGGATGACGTTGGCGCCCACGGGGCTGAGGTAGGGGCAGATGGCGCGATTGGAGTCGCTCCAGTGCTCCGGCATCTGCCGGCCGCCGGAGGAGGGGTCCCCCCGCGAGGCGACGGACGCCATGAGCATCTCGCGCGGCGTCATGCCCCGCATGAGGACGAGCGCGCGGTCACGGTAATAGCCCCAGAGGGGATCCGTGGGACGGAGGAGGAGGCCGAGCGCGCAGAGGGCCGACTCCTTGCCCGCGCAGGAGGCGGAGAACCAGGCCTGGCCCTGCCGCTGCAGCATGAGCTCGCGGTCGTCCAGTTTTCGCGAGACGATCATCGTGCGGTAGACCTGGAGAAGTTCGCCCATGGTGAGGAGCGGGTGGTAGGCCTTGAGGACCTCGTGGTGGCCGTTCTTGAGGGGGGCGCCGCCCCAGGAGTGCTCGACGATGTCCTTCCAGCCCGCGCGGCCGGCGACTCTCTCCAGATAGCGGGTCAACGCTTCAAGCGCCATCTGGATTCAATGGTACCGCGCTGGAGCGGAGGGCTTCAAGCTTTACTGCTTGAGCGAGGGCCGGGGCGCTTCGCCGTAGGCGGACCAGGCCGCGTCGAGATCGTCGCGCGTCAGCTTGCCGTCCGCGACGACGAAGCGGTAGCGCGCGACGTAAGGCTTGCCGGGCTCGATGGAGAAGGTCCCGCCCTGCGGCACGGCCCAGTTGAAGAAGGGCTCGTCGGGATGGATCCGCAGGGGCTGGGGGAAGCGGAAGTTCGCGGGATGGCAGAGGAAGCCGATCGAGGCCTCGGCGCCGCCGGCCTGCCCCCAGGCCTCCACCCACTTCGCCTTCGTGGCATGGCCGTCGACGCGCCCCTTTCCGTCGCTTGTCAGGAACTCGACCCCCTTCTTGCCCTCCCAGCCCGCCGGGCCGCGGAAGCCGATGCCGCCATAGCGGTACTCCTTGATGACCAGCGGCTGGTCGGTCGCGCAGGTCTGCGTCGAGACCAGGTCGAACACGAAGCGGTCGCTGAGCGCGTAGACGCGGAGTTCCCAGACGTCCTCGAGGGCGGCCTTCTCCGCTCCCTCGTTGAGGTTGATGAAGCGGTGCCGCGCCCGGAAGCCGCCGAAGACCTGGCCCGACCAGGTCTCCTCGACCTTCACGCACTCGACACGCCCCTGCTTCTCCTTCGATTCCCAGAAGTTCGACTTGCGGCCCTCGAACTCGGAGCTCGTCCAGGCGGACCAGAGGCCGTGATGATGGAGATGGTTCGGCGGCGAATCGTTCGTGATCTCCTTCCCGGAGGGCGTCCAGACCGGATGGAGGTAGCCGCTGCGCGAAAAGACCGGGTCCGGCTGGGAGACCACCGCGTGGTGGTAGCGCAGCACGTTCTTTCCCGCCACGCTCAGGGTGAGGGACTTGCCGTCGTCGACGCAGGCGACCTTGGGGAAGTCGGCCGGCGCGCCGGCCTCGATCCTGTACTCGGCTTTCTCGTTCTTCGCGATGAAGACGATGCGGTCGCCCGAGCGCTGGAAGGGGACTTCCTTGCCGTCGGAAACACGGACGAGCTTTCCGGTCCCGGCCGGGGCGGGCAGTTCGACCGGCACGTCCTGCGCCAGGACGGCGAGCGCGAAAACCTGGGCGAGCATCGGCTGCTACTTGTTGTGCTCGGCCTCGTGATGGGCGCGCAGGATGTCCTCTCCGAAGTTGCTGGTCGGGTCGTGCCAGACCGAGTGGACGTGGTTCGCGCCGTTCTGCACGTTGTCGTACTCGATCACGAAGGTCGGCCCCTGGATGCGGTAGTAGTGGGGCTCGCCGCGCTCCAAGCCGCCCGCCCAGGCGAAGGAGATCTTGTCCTTTCCCGCCTTGTCGGCCTTCTCGAGGTCCTGCGCCGCGAGCTCGCCTCGGAGCCGGTTGGCATACTCCTGGATCAGCGTCCAGACGGCCTCCTGCTGCTTCGCGTCGAGCTTACCCCAGGCGATGCCCGCGGGGTCGAGGCGGCGGATCTTCTCCTTCGGGACCAGGATCATTTCCTTGGGCGCATCCTTGGTCCAGACCGTGACGGCCTTCTGCTCGTCGGTCATCGACTTCACGATCGAGCGGCCCATCTCCTCGTCGTTGCCGAGGACGCGGACGCCCTTGCGCGGCCCGTTCTTCACCTCGCCCGGGTTGCTGCCGAGGAAGGCCGGGGTGGCGGAGATCGCCTTGCCGCCGGCGACCGTGATGTTGATGGAGATGTGGTGGCCTTCGACGCGCCAGCCCCAGGTTCCCTTCGCGTCGGGCGTGCCGAAGATCGAGAAGTAGTAGAGCTCGGGGTCGCGCTTCATCTTCCCGTTGGGGCCTTCCATCTCGAAGAGCACCTGCTCGAGGCTCATGATCGTGGTCGCCTTCTCGAGCCCCTTGGCGCTGAGGCCCGTGGCCAGGAGCGCCATCGCGAGCTTGCGCTGGTCGGGGTTCATGTCCTTGATCGGGAGCCCCTTGCGCTCGCGGGGGATGAAATGCCAGTTGAGCCGCTCCTCGTCCTTGAACTCGAAGCGCGCCTTGCCCTGCTGCCCCGACGAAAGCGATTTCCAGAGGCCGGAGGCCGCGGCGGCCATCTCCTCGGAGACCTTGCCGAAGTCGCCCGCGGGGCGGGCGGGGGTTTCGACGGTCATCGCGGCGACGGCCATCAGCGAGAGGCCGGCGGCAGCGCCGAGGCTCATCCAGAGGGTCTTGAAGCGCGTGGTCATGGCGTTGGCTCCTTTGGTTTCGGGTGCGGACACCCTATAAGTACGCCGCCGTACTTCCATTGTTTCGCCCCGGAGGGCATAATCGCCGGGGATGTCCGCGCTTATGCTCGCCCTGGGGCTGCTGCCCGTCGTGTCGGCGGATGTGGGCGTCGACTGGCGGAAGGACTACGACACGGCCCGGGCGGAGGCGCGGGAGAAGGGCCGGCTGATCCTCCTGCACTTCACCCTGGCCGGCCGGCCGCTCTGCAAAACGATGGACGAGGAGACCTTCGCCGACGCCGGGGTCGCTCGAGCCGCCCGCGAGCGCTTCGTGAGCGTCCGGGTGGACGCCGAGGCGAAGCCGGAACTCTTCGAGGCGACGATCGGCGGGCGGGGCGGACTGGCCAGCTGCGTGGTCGACGCCGGCGGCGACGTCATCTCCGCGCTCCACGGCTATGCCGGCTCGAAGGCCTTCCTGCTTTTCCTGGAGCGCGCGGAGGCGGGCCTGGCCGCGGTGAAGAGCGCCCGTGAGGCCCTCGCCCGGTCCCCGAACGATGCGGCCCTGCTTCACGGGCTGGGGGAAGCCTACCGGTCGGCGGACAGCCTGCGGCGCGCCGAGGAGTGCTATCGTCAGGCGCTGGAGCAGGCGAAGCCGGGACAGGAGGGCGCGGCGGCGGCCAGTCACGAGCGGCTCGCCCGCCTCCGGGTGATGCGCGGGAAGAATCTCGAGGCCCGGAAGCACCTGGAGGAGGCCCGGAGGCTCGACCCCGAAGGGCGGACGTCCGCCGCGGACCGGCTGCTGCTGACCGAGGGGCTGACGCTGGCGGTCGAACGGAAGCACCGCGAGGCGGCGCGCGTCCTCGAGGAGGCGCTGAAGCGCTTCCCGTCGAGCGGGGAGGCGGACCACATGACCTTCGCGCTCGGCTTCGTGCTCCACCAGGACGGCCAGGACAAGCCGGCGCTGGAGGCGCTGGAGGGGGCGGCGAAGCGCTTCCCGGAATCCTCCTGGTTGCCCGCCATCCGCGAGCAGATCGAGCACATCCGGAACCCCCGGCCCGACCATACCCATTGAGGGTGAAACGGGTAAGAGATCAGGGGTACGTATTTCTTGCGTTTCGATTCGGCGGCCATAGACTGATCAGCGTCGTATCAGCGGTGGAGCGGGCGTCGTGCCGTCGACCCAGAGGGAGGACTGAGCCGTGAAGGAATATTCCCGCAGAGAGATCATGGGCCTGTTCGGCGCGGCCGGCGCGGCCGCCGCGCTCCTGCCGGGGCGCCTCTTCGCCGAGCGCGTGTCCCAGGACAAGGTCATCTTCGGCGACGGCGTGCACAAGTATGAGTGGATCCCCAACTGGGCCAAGCTCCCGGCGGGGATGAAGTACGTGGGCTCCACCCACGGCAACGTGGGGGTCGACTCCAAGGACCGCGCCTACTTCAACACCGACACCGACAACGCCGTCATGATCTTCGAGCAGGACGGCACCTTCGTGAAGGCCTGGGGGAAGGAGTTCAGGGGCGCCCACGGGATGAAGATCGCGAAGGAAGGCGACAAGGAAGTCCTCTGGCTCTGCAGCCTCGGCCGGAGCGAGGTGATCAAGCTGACGCTGGACGGCGAGGTCCTGCTGACCATCCCGTTCCCCGAGAAGTCCGGCGTCTACAAGGCCAAGGGCGAGTACAAGCCCACGGGCTGCGCGGTCGCGCCCAACGGCGACGTCTACGTCGGCGACGGCTACGGCAAGTCCTGGGTGCACCAGTGGAACGCGAAGGGCGAGTACATCCGCTCCTGGAACGGCTCGGAGCGCGACGGCGGCAAGTTCAACACGCCGCACGGCATGTGCATCGACCTCCGCGGCAAGGATCCGCTGGTCGTGGTGGCCGACCGCGCCAACGGCCGCCTCCAGTGGTTCACGCTCGACGGCAAGTTCGTGACGGAGACCAAGGAGGGCATGCGGAACCCCTGCACCCTCAACTTCTTCGGCGACGACATCATCGTGCCCGACCTGCAGGGCCGGATCACGATCCTGGGCAAGGACAACAAGCTCATCGCCCATCTCGGCGAGAACTCGGAAAAGGCCCTCATCGGGAAGAACCCCGTGCCGCCCGAGAAGTGGAAGGACGGCGAATTCACGGCGCCGCACGGCGCCTGCTGGGACTCGAAGGGCGACCTCTACGTCGAGGACTGGAACGCGACGGGCCGCATCAACAAGATGAAGCGGATCAAGTAGCCGCGCGTCCGTTCAGGGGCTTTCTTGACACTCGAATAGTGCGCTTCTATACTGCGCTCGATGCCGAACAACTGGGTGAAGGCGGGCACCATCGATGCGGTCGCGCCGGGAAGCACCGTGAAGGTCGAGGTGAACGGCCAGGAAATCGCCCTGTACAACGTGGACGGCAAGATCTTCGCCACCTCCAACATCTGCCCCCACCAGGGCGGACCCCTGAACGAGGGGATGCTGGAGGGCTGCAACATCGTGTGCCCCTGGCACGCCTGGGTCTTCGACGTGTCCAACGGGCAGTCGCCCGTGAACCCTCGCGCGAAAATCCCCTGCTTTCCGGTGAAGGTGGAAGGCAAGGACGTCTTGGTCGGATTATAGGGAGCTGCCATGGCTTACGTGATCGCCGAACCCTGCGTCGGAACCAAGGATAAGGCCTGCGTCCCCGCGTGCCCCGTGGACTGCATCTACGAGGGCAGCAAGATGCTCTACATCCACCCGGAGGAATGCATCGACTGCGGCGCCTGCGTGGAGCCCTGCCCGGTGCAGGCGATCTTCCCGGCGGACGAGCTGCCGGAGAAGTGGAAATTCTACACCGAGGTGAACAAGAATTTCTTCCCGGAGAAGAGCGACGACAAGGCCTGGGCGGGGCACACGTTCCCCGCGGACAAGGAAAAGCACTAAGACCAGGGAACAGCAAGACAGCGCCCGCGATCCCCACCGGGGTCTCGGGCGTTTTTCTTTTTCGCGTACTTTGCGGGGCATCCCGGGGTACGTTGATCGCAGGAGGACGAACCTATGAAACTGGCGCTTGCCGCTGTCGTCGGTCTTGCCATTCTCGCGGCTCCCCAGGACAAGGAGAAGCTGCGGACCGCCCTCAAGGACACCGAGGTGAAGGGCGACTGGATCTACGACGACCTGGACGCGGGCTTCGCCGAGGCTAAGAAGACCGGCAAGCCGATGATGATCGTCTTCCGGTGAGTGCCTTGAAAATCCTGCGTAGGGATGGACCGGCAGGTTGCCGGTCGCGAGGACGCCGGGCTGGCCCAGCTCATGGAGAAGTTCGTCTGCGTTCGCATCATCCAGGCCTGGGGGATGGATCTCTCCCTGTTCCAGTTCGACCAGGAGCTCACCTGGGCCGTCTTCCTCATGAACGCCGACAAGACCATCTACGGCAGGTACGGAAGCCGCTCTGAACACAAGAACACCACGAACGCGATTTCGATCGAGGGGCTCAAGAAGGCGCTTGAGCTGGGGTTGAAATTCCACGCCGGCTACCCGGGGAACCGGCAGGAGTTTGCCGGGAAACGCGGGCCGGCGCCGGTCTGGGCCACGCCCGAAGTCATCCCCGAACTCAAGGGGAAGAAGAACATCGTCCCCGCCGACGGCACCCGCGGCGGCTGCGTCCACTGCCATCAGGCTCATGACGGCGAGCTCTGGTCGCTGCGGCTGGAGAAGAAAGCCGTTCCCGATACGCTGGTTTGGCCCTATCCGATGCCCGGCCGCGTCGGCCTCATGCTGGATCCCAAGGACGCGGCGAGGGTGAAGTCGGTGGAGGCCGGCTCGCCCGCGGAGAAAGGCGGCTTCAAGGAGGGCGACACGATCGTGAAGTTCGGCGGGCAGCCCATCCTGTCGATCGCCGACGTTCAGTGGGTCCTCCAGAACGCCAAGGAGCCCTGCAGCCTCGAGGCCGAAGTCGACCGGGGGGGCAAGGCGGCCAAGGCGACGCTGGCGCTCGAGACGGGATGGAGGCGGAAGGACGATTTTACGTGGCGGAATATGGTCTGGGGCATCCGCAACCGGCTGCTCGGCACTCAGCCCCTCGAGACGTTGACGCCGGAGGATCGCCAGAAGCTGGGGGTTCCCCCCGACGCCCTCGGCCTCCGGATCAAGGGCTTCCCTCCCGACTACGCGAAGGACAAGAACAAGGAGAGCGGCCAGAAGTTCCAGAAGGAGGACGTGCTTCTTCACGTCGACGGCAAGAAGGGCATTGCGGGCGAAAGCGCGCTTCTCGGCTACCTGTTCCAGGAGAAGAAGCCGGGTGAGGCTGCCGAATTCACGCTGCTCCGCGGAGGAAAGTCGGAGAAGGTCACCCTCACGATTCCCTGACGCCCCCGCGCGTATCGTCTAGTGGAGCGGGGAAGGGGGAGGTGAGCCGTGCTGCGGATTGCCTGTCTGATTCTCGCCCTCGCTTCGCTTCAGGATCAAGCCCAGGGCGAACTTCTCTATAACGGCATCCGGCTGCCCGCGACGTGGCCGCCCAAGCCCGTCGATACGAAGAAGGATCTTGAAACTCCCCCCTATCTCCAGGCGCCGCCCGCGGTCATCCCCATCGACGTCGGCCGCCAGCTGTTCGTCGATGACTTCCTCATCGCCGAGACCACGCTCAAGCGAACCTACCACGCCGCGAAGTACCACCCGAAGACGCCCGTGATGAAGCCGGACCAGGAGTGGGAGCTCGACAAGGACGGAGGCGGCTGCGCCATGGCGTTCAGCGACGGCGTCTGGTTCGACCCGAAGGACCGTCTCTTCAAGATGTGGTACCTCGCCGGTCCCGCCCGTCACACCTGCTACGCGACCTCGAAGGACGGCCTCAGCTGGGAGAAGCCGGCGCTCGACGTGAAAGCCGGGACCAACATCGTCCAGAGCGGCGCGCGCGACTCGTCGACCGTGTGGCTCGATGCCGAGGAGAAGGACCCGGCGCGCCGCTTCAAGATGTTCCGCTCCTGTTCGGGAGGCAGCACGGTGAAGGGCGCCTACGGGCTGGCCACGTTCTTCTCCCCCGACGGCATTCACTGGAGCGATCCGCCGCTGCTCACGGGCTCCTGCGGCGACCGCAGCACCGTGTTCTGGAATCCCTTCCGCAAGGTCTGGGTCTACAGCATCCGCCACGGCTGGGGCCAGCCCCGGGCCCGCCGCTACTGGGAGATGAAGGATCCCGCCGCGGGACCGCAGTGGTCGGCGCTCGCCGAAGCGCCGATGTGGGTGGGCTCCGATTCGCTCGATCCCCAGCGCGACGACTACAAGGTCCCCTGCCAGCTCTACAACCTCGACGGCACGCCCTACGAGAGCCTGATCGTCGGCCTCTTCACGATCTGGCGCGGGCAGTTTCCCGACCGGCAGAAGCCCAACGAGGTCTGCGTCGGCTACAGCCGCGACGGCTGGAGTTGGACGCGGCCGGACCGCCGGCCCTTCCTGCCGGTCTCGGAGACCTTCGGCGACTGGAACTACTCGAACGTCCAGTCCGTCGGGGGCGGCTGCCTGGTGATGGGCGACGAGCTCTGGTTCTACGTGAGCGCCCGCTCCGGCGCCCCCAAGGGATCGGCGAAACAGGGGACCTGCGTCACGGGCCTGGCGACGCTCCGGCGCGACGGCTTCGCGTCGATGGACGCGGGCGACGAGGGGGGCGCGCTGACGACCCGGCCGCTCCGCTACTCGGGCCGGCACCTGTACGTCAATCTCGACGCCCCCGACGGGGAGCTCCGCGTCGACCTGCTCGACGGGGAGAAGGTCGTCTTCTCCGCGCCCCCGGTGAAGGGGAACGGGACCCGGATCGCGGTGGCGGAGCTGCCGGCTTCCGGCGGGAAGCCGCTGCGCTTCCGGATGAATCTCAAGAAGGGAAGACTCTACTCCTTCTGGGTCGGCACGGATCCCGGAGGGGCCAGCGGCGGCTACGTCGGGGCGGGCGGCCCGGGCTTCGAGGGGCCCGCGGACCGAAAGTAGATTTCACGCCACTCCCCGGCGTATTGCGCCGATTGAACAGTACCAGGTCGACCGGGGATTCTGCAGCGTTGCCTTTTTTCACGTTCGACCCTAGAATGGGCCCTCCGTGCTGGAAGAAGAAGCGGAAATCGGCATCCTGCTCCCAGCTGATCAGCCAGGAAGCGCTCAACGACTGTCTGAGCGCGCTCTCGGACGGCGGCAACTCCCTCGTCGATCTGCTCCGCAGCAAGAATCTCCTCAAATCGGACCAGATCGACAGCCTCCGCAAGGAGGCGCTCAAGCGCATCCGTTCCCGCGGGGGCGACGTCCCCCAGCTTCCGCCGGAGGACGCCGAGACCGCCGCGGCCGAAGCGGTGGCCGCCCCGGAGCCCGGCAGCGGGCAGACGACCGAGGCCGTTTCCGCCGCGCTCCCCGCCGAGGTGCAGCGCGCGACCCGCGACGTGGCGAATGTCATCGGCAAGTTCGTGCGCGTCCAGGACGTGGGCCGGGGCAGCCGCTCCGTCGTCATGAAGGCCTGGGACATCGAGCGCCAGACCTACGTCGCGCTCAAGCTCATCAAGGAGGGGGGCGGCAGCGAGCACATCGCCCGCTTCCTCAAGGAGGCGGAGCCGACCGTCGGGATCGAGCACCCGGGCATCGCCCTGGTCTATGAGGCGCAGGGCAAGTACGAGGAGGTCGTCCCCATCCTGCAGAAGCTGCTGGAGTCG
>JACQFK010000123.1 GCA_016200125.1 Planctomycetota bacterium | reverse complement strand
TCGATTTTCGGTTCTCAGTTCTCGATTTTCGTCCTAACATGGCCGCATGAGGGCCATCGGGGTTTCCCAGGCGCGGCGCAAGGTCGAGCTCATCGACCACCCTGAACCCCGGCGCTCCGCCCCCGACGAGGTCAAACTTCGGATCCTGGAAGTCGGGGTCTGCGGCACCGACCGCGAGATTTGCGAATTCAAGTTCGGCGAGCCGCCCCCGGGCTCCGAGCACCTGGTCCTGGGCCACGAGGCCGTCGGGGAGGTGATCGAGATCGGACCCGGGGTGCAGGACCTGCGGCCGGGCAGCCTGGTCGTCCCCATGGTCCGCCTGCCCTGCAGCGATCCCGTCTGCGCGGCCTGCCGGGCGGGACGCCAGGATTTCTGCTTGACCGACACCTTCCCGGAGCACGGCATCCGCCGCTGCCACGGATTCATGGCCGAGCGGGTCGTCGAGCGTGAGAAGTTCCTCGTCCCGGTCGGCGCCGACCTGCGGGAAGTGGCGGTCCTGGTCGAGCCGCTGACCATCATGGACAAGGCGCTCCGGGAGGTCGAGAAGGTACGGCAGCGGCTTCCCTGGGCTCCCGGGATGGGCCGCCGCGCGCTCGTGGTGGGCGCGGGCCCGGTCGGGCTCCTGGGCGCGATGGCCTTCCTGATCCGCGGCTGCGCGACCACGATCGTCGCGCGGAGCCCCGCCGACACGCCCAACGCCCGCCTGGCCCAGGCGATCGGCGCCCGCTACGTGAGCAGCCGCGAAGTCCCGATGCAGGAGCTCGGGCCCTTCGACGTGATCTACGAGGCCGCGGGCGCGCCGCTGGCCGCCTTCGAGGCGCTGGTGGCCCTCGCGCCCAACGGCGTCTGCATCCTCACGGGCGTGCCGGGGGCGGGAGAGCTGGTCTCCTTCGACGGCGGCCGCGTGATGCGCAACCTGGTGCTGCAGAACCAGATCATCCTGGGGACCGTGAACGCGGGGCGGGAGTCCTTCGCGGGCGCGATCGCGCTGCTGGCGCAGATGAACCAGCGCTGGCCGGAAAGCCTCCGAGGCCTGATCAGCGGCCGCCATCCGCTCGAAGCCTACGCCGACCTTCTCCTGGCCAAGCCCCGGGGGATCAAGAGCCTCCTCGTCCTATAGGGGGCCGCCCGGCGGCTTGGCCGCGCGGCGCACCGTCTCGCTCCCGTCCGACAGCGCCCGGTCGATCAGCCGCTTCGCCTCGGGGTCGTTGATCCGTCGGAGCGCCTCGGTGGCGGCCACGCGCGTGGGATCCGACATGCCCTTCACGAGCCCGAAAGCGCGCGACTTGCTGTTGAAGAGCTTCACGAGCAGCGGCAGCGCCTCCCTCATGGGGCACTCCCGGAAGAAATTGCAGGCGGCTCGGAGCAGGTCCTCGTCCTGGGTCTTCTCCGCGATCTTGAGGATCCCGCCCCAGGCCTCGCGCATCTTGAGATCCTTCGCGACCATGATCGCGCCGCGCTGGAGCGGCCCGTCGACGCTCGCCAGCAGCTCGCTCACCAGGATCGGGGAGGCGAGGCTCTTCGCCCGGGTGAGCAGCCCCGCCGCCGCCTCGAGAACCGAGGGGTCGGGGTGGGCCGAGACGCTCTTGATCACCTGGGAGAGCTCCGCGCCCCCGGGCCCGGAGAGGTCGAACACGCTCAGGATGTTGCGCAGCGTCGGAACCGGGCCGTCGGCCTTCACCTGGGCGGCGAGCTGACGCGAGCCGTCCCCGAGTTCCCGGATCGCGCCGGCCGCCGCGCGCCGCACCGTGAGGTCGCCGTGCGACGCGGCGAGCGCGACGAGGGGCTGGACCATCGAGGGCCCGATCAAGGCCGCGAGCCGGCCGGCAGCGTCCCTCAGCAGCGGGTCCCCCCGGGAGAGGAGATCGAGGGCCTGTTCGCCCGCGGTCGATCCGAGGGAGGCCAGGGCGGCCGTCACCGCGGTCCGGATCGAAGAGGCCTTTCTGAGCAGCTCCGGGTTCGAGGCCAGCCGGGCCATGAAGGCGATCATGAGCTTGTGCTGC
This sequence comes from Planctomycetota bacterium, assembly GCA_016200125.1. The sequence continues at coordinate 2,579 of JACQFK010000123.1, read as the reverse complement.
TTGAGCCCGGCCGCCGCCGTGAGCCAGGATCGCAACGCCAGGACCTGCACTGCGAGCGTGGCCTCGTCCTGCTCCGCCCCTGCCGCCGCCGCGAGCGGGCTCTCCAGGCGGCGGACCAGGATCTCCCGGGCGCCCGACGATCCCTGGTCGAGGACGCGGACAACCAGGGCGGCCGCCCGGCGGCGCAGACCGGGCGCAGGATCGCGCAGGGAGGCGCCGACGCGGTCGACGATCGGCTCCATCAGGCGCGGCAGCTTGGCCTCCAGGAGATCGTTGAAGATCAGGGAGAGCGACCGTTCCGTCTCGGCGGAGAGGAAGTTCGCGGGCGCCGCCTGCATCAGGGCGCTGGCCCTCTCCTCCACGCCGGCGGCTTTCGGGAGGGCCGGCGCGCTCCGAGGGGCCGTCTCCCTGGGCTGCTTGGTGGCCCGCTCGTACACTCTCGCGTCGAAGGCCAGGTGATCGGAACAGCCCGCCGCGATCGCCTGGGCGGCCGCAGGGCCGTCCTCGGCGGCCAGCACCGTCGCGAGCGCCCGAAGATCCCGCTCGTTCGCTCCCTGCCGGAGGGTTACGCTCTTCACCCCGGTCCGCTCGAATTCCGCGGCCAGCCAGGGGATCAGGCCCCGCATCGCCCGGGAATCGACCGATATGCCGTTGACCACGAGATCATTCTGGGGCGTGGAGAAGGCGACGACCGGCGCCGATCCCAGGAGCCTGGCGCCTTCCTGGAAGAGCCGCCGCGATGACTCCTCGACTAGCTTGTGCCCCGCCGGGTAGAGCTTTCGCGCGTCGTAGGCCGCCTTGAGGGCTTGCAGCAGCGCCGAGAGGGACTCCATCTGGTCGGCGGCCAGCGGCTTCTCGAGGACCGAGTCGGAGGCCGCCGCCACATGACGGGTCTGGAGGATGTCGAGGTGCGCCAACTTCCGTTCGTCCAGGAAGCGGTCCCAGTGGTCGGGCGGAGCCGTCTCCCGGGGGAGGGGGGCGGCCAATCCCTCGAGCAGCGTCAGCAACTCCTCGGGGGCCGCCCCGCGATCGAGCGTGAGCGAGCTGACGAGCTTGTCGTGGAACATCTGGGCGAGCGCGGGAGCCGATCCGTCGCCGGCCGCGGCGAGCGCGGCGCCATTGACCTTGAGAAGCGGAGGATCGGCCGTGAAGGTCACCCGGGGCGCCGCCGCCGTCAGCTCCCGGAGCGCCTCGGACAGCCGCTCGCGCGATTCCATGCGGATCCGGCTTTCCTTGGGGTAGAGCCGTCCCATCTTGAGTTCCGAAATCAGCGCCTGGACCAGCCTCGCCGCGGCGGCGAGGGAGGTCTCCGGCAGGGGATGGCACGCCTCGGCCAAGCGCGCCCGTCCCGTCCCGGGAGCCGCGGCCGCTTCCGGCTCGAGGACGATGCCGTGGAGGCGCTTGAGGACTTCCGATGCCTTCTGTCTCCACTCCTGGAGCCTGGCGGCGGGGATGGAGGTACGCCGGAAGTCGGGGATGCAGCCCGCGGTGAACTCGAATCGTCCCGCGACGCCGTTCGACACGAGGCCCTTCCGTTCCAATTCGTCGACCCGGTCCAGGAGTTCTCCCTCCTCCATCCCCGCGAGGGCCTGGAGGACATCAAGGTCCAGGACGACGCCCGTCACCGCGGCCTGGCTGAGGAGGTCGGCGGTCTTCGCCGGGAGCCCCTCCGCGAGCGCCAGGATCGCCTTCTCGAGCGAGGCCGGAAGGTCGTCGAAGCTGGTCGGCGCGAGGGTCCAGCCGCCGCGGACACGGCTGATCTTGCCCCGGTCGGCCAGCGCCCGGAGGGCGGCGTGGACGTAGAGCGGGTTCCCCGACGACGCTCCCGCGATCATCTCGGAGTATCCTTCCGGCAGGGCGGCTCCTTCGAGCAGCGTGCGGACCATCGTCTCCGCCTGTTCGCGCGAGAGGGGAGCCATGCGCAGCAGCGTCGCGGCGTGCTTCTTCGCCTCGCGCCAGAGCTCGAGGAGAGGCTGAGCGGAAGGCCTGTCGTCGAGCTCGCGGCGGAGCCCCTTGAGGGCGAGGACGAGGCCGAGTGGGAGCGATCCGTCGCGGACGAGGTCCAGAAGGACCTCGAAGGACAGGGGATCGGCCGCCGCTGCGTTGTCCACGAGGAGGAGGAGCGGCGTCGCGGACGCCATGGCGCGGAGCGCCGCCTCGAGTCCCTTGCGGAAGGGCTCTTGCGCCAGCTTCTCCTCCAAAGCCTGCCGGGATTCCGGTCTCCTCAACGAGTACTCCCGGACCAGCCCCCGGAGCAGGCCGCCCGGAAGCCCCCGCCTGGCGTCCTCCGCGGTGAAGGACAAGGGCAGCAGTCCCGCCGCCCGGGCGCGCAGGGCGACATCAGCGAGGAAGCGGGATTTTCCCGAGCCCGCTTCGCCTTCGACGAGGATCGTCGCGATCTTGCCGCGGAGGATCGGGTCGAAGAACGCCGCGGCCGTGGCGAGTTCGGCATCGCGCCCCAGGAGCTTGCGGCAGGGCAGGGAGGAGGCGAAATCGGCCTTCTCGCTCCGCCCGGCGGGGAGCACCCGGTTGCCTCCCATCGACTTGGCCTCCGCGAGGACGAGGCCGGCGGCGTGGAC
>JACQFK010000122.1 GCA_016200125.1 Planctomycetota bacterium | reverse complement strand
GTCTGGGCCTGGACCTGGCGCGGCAGCGCGCGCCTCGCGGCCGGCGACTGGGCGGCCGCGGAGAGCCATCTGACCCACGCCATCGAGGTGGACCCCGAGTTCACGGAGGCCCGGGAGCAGCGCGGCCACGCGCGCTTCGAGAAGGGAGACTTTGCGGGGGCGGCGGACGACCTGCGCGAGGCCATCCGCCTCAATCCGTCGCTGGAGCCGCTCGTCGGCCCCCGGCTGCAGGAAGCGCTAGGCCGGCTCCGCTGAAACGAAACAAACCGTTTGTTTCGTTTCGGCTTCATTTCTTCGGAGCTTCCTTGATGAAGACCCAGTCGGGCTCCTTGTTGGATTTCCCGTCGAAGGTGAGCTGGACCCAGCGGTTCTTCTTCGACGTGTCGGCCACGCAGGTGTTCCAGCCGGGCGCCTCGACGCCGGGGAATTCGGGGAGCAGACCCTTCAGGTTCTTCCCCTTGAACTTGGGACCATAACTGTAGGCGATGTACTTCCCGTCCGGCGACCAGTCGACGTGGTACGTTTCGAACTCGCCGCTCTCGACCATGTTATGGAGGTTGGTCGCCTTGGGGGGCAGACTGCCCAGGTCGACGTCGGCGCAGCCCATCGCGAAATCGCCGTGACCCCAGGCGACCTTCTTCCCGTCCGGGCTCAGGTCCGGCCGGCAGCCTTTCAGGCCCAGGTCAAAGACGCCGTTGCCGCCCGCCTCCAGCGCCAGGACGCCGTGCTTGAAGCCCATCCCGCCGTGGACCGTCGCCAGGAACCACTTCCCGTCCGGGGACCAGTTGAGCGTGTAGAGGTGAAGGATTTCCTTGTTGGGGTGCTCCCGCGTCTCCTTCGTGGCCAGGTCGTAGATCCGGATCCCCTTGGTGGCGCCGTCGGCGTAGGTGAACTTGTTGTACTCATTCGGGAGGTAGGCCACCTGCTTCCCGTCGGCGCTCCAGCAGGGCTCGCGGGCATCCTCCGCGATCTTCACCCGGTGGCTGCCGTCGAGGTTCATCAGGTACAGGCTTCGGACCTTCGTCTCGCCCTTCCCCTCGTCCGCCTGGAAGCAGAGGGTGGCGCCGTCCGGAGAAACCTTGGGGTAGAGCTCATCCACCTCGGGCGTCTTCGTGAGGTTCAGCGGCTCCGTGCCGTCCGCGTTCATGAGGTAGATCTCCCAGTTCCCGTCGCGGAACGACTCATGGACGATCTTGTGCCGGCAGGATTTGAGCTCCTCGAGAAGATCCTTCGACGCCCCCTCGGGCTGCTCCTGGGCGGCCATCACGAACGCGACGATCCCGAGCAGAGACCAGACCATGTCGATCCTCCAGGTTATTTGCCCGTCGTCAGAAACGAGGCGAAACGTTCGGAGGTGAAGAACTCGTCGACTTCCTCGTGGCCCTTGCCCGGGACGACGACCAGCTGCATCGTCCCTCCCAGCGCCCGATAGCGGCCTGCCATTTCTCCGGAGTTCTTCTCCAGGGGGACCACCCGGTCCTTGTCGCCGTGGATGTGGAGGATGGGCACCCCGGCCTTGGCGAGGGGGGCGAGCAGATCGATGGGATTGTGGCGGGGAAGTTCGGCGGCCAGCTGCTCTTCGGTCATGCGATACGCGGCCGCCGCATTCTTCAGGCCGGGATAGCTCCGCAGGTCGCACACGGTGTAGATGCCCGCGATCCGCTGGACCTGGTCGGGATGCAGCGCCGCCCAATTGTACAGCATCAGGCCCCCGCGGCTTTGCGGCAGAAGAACGGCCTTGGGCTTGAGCTTGAAGCGCGCGGTCAGCGCGTCATGAAACCCGGCATAGATCCTGGTGCCCTCGGGATTCCCGTAGGACTCTCCGACATCTACGCCTCCGACGGCCATGCCCGCCTCGAAGGCGCGCTTGACCAGGAAGGCGTGCCGCGAATTCGGGTACTGCTTCTGGAAAGTCGGGGCGTACCAGATCCAGGCCCTCGGATCGGCGGGAGGATCGCCCTTGGGGAGGAGCAGGAAGGCGGGATGGCCGTCGAACAGCAGGTTGATCCGCCGCCCCCCGAACTCCTCGACCTCCTCCTGGATCGTCAGGCCGGAAGCATTCTGGGTCTCGGCCTTCCCCGCCGGGCCGATAGCCAGGAGCAGAACGGGAAGCATCCACTTCGCCAGGTCTGCGCCGGCCCGCGAGGGCGTCTGATTCATCTCTACCTAATACGCCGGCGCCGGCGGGATCAGGCCACCGAACGGGCCTGCTGGAGCAGCTGCAGTTCAGCCAGGCTGAGCAGCTCCTTGAATTTCCGGCGGAGCTCCGCGTAGAGGGGGATCGCCTCCGGCCGCCCGATGCGGGTCAGCGCCGCCACGGACCGGGCGATCTGGGCCAGCTCGGCCAATCCCTGGCGGCTGCAGGAGTCCTCGAGCGCCTCTGCCAGGCGGCGGGCCCGGCTTCTCGAGGCGTCGGCCCAATCCGACGTGAAGAGGCCCGCGAGGTCGCTCCGGAGTTCGGAGACGGCGAGCCGCGCGAGCGCGAGGTAGGCGCCGGGAAGCCGCCTGCGTTCCATGTCCGAGCCCTCCACTGCAGAGGGATATGGGGCCAGGGACGGAACTCTTACACCGCTTGCAACGAAACAAACGGTTTGTTTCGTTGCAGGATTGCCTGGTGACGGCTCAGTCGGCGACCGTGACGACCCGCCACAGCAGGTCGGGGCCGCGGCGTACGCCGTAGGCGCACTTCTTGCTGTCGGAGCTGAAAACCGGCGCCGTGAGGACCTCGTCGTAGTCGTCGCCGCGGCGGTAGTTCACCTCGACGAACCACTTGCCCTGGTCCTGGCCGGCGAAGGCGACCTTCTTGCCGTCCGGGCTCCAGACGGGCGTCTGCACGAAGTCGTGCATCGAGGCGCGGCCGCTGTCGATCGCGCAGGTCCAGCGGAAGTTCCACTGGCCGGCGAAGGCCACGCGCTTGCCGTCGGGGCTGATCACGACGTTGCCGATCGACTCGAACTCGGCGGGCCCGTTCTTGTCGTCCAGCACCACCATGTACTTGCCGTTCTCCGCGCGGGCGCCGTAGGCCATGTGCTGGCCGTCGCTCGAGAACACCGGCGGATAGACCCGGCCGTAGACCTCGCTCTTGCGGTCGCCCCAGACGATGAACTCGCCGCCCTTCGTGGCGTCGGTCACGACGTAGGCCACCGTCTTGTGGTCCGGGCTCCAGACCGGCTCGCCCAGCGCGGGATACTCGGGGCCCTTCTTGCCGTTGATCACCATGCTGTACTTGCCGCGCTCGCCGACGCGGTACGCGACGCTCTTGCCGTCGTCGCTCCACACGGCGTCCCCGATGTCGGCCGCCGACTCCGCCGCCTTGCCGTCGATGATCATGGTCCAGGTGTATTCCATGCGGTAGCGGTAGGCCATGCGGTTGCCCTTGGGGGCGAAGGACGGGTTGCGCACCTCGTCGGCCTCCGGCCCCGGCTTGCCGCCGACGACCATCGCGTCCGCCGTCCGGAAGGCGCGCTGCGCGGTCCCGGCCTTGCCGATGCGCACCTGGTGGGCGCAGATCGAGCCGTCGGCGCTGAAGGCCGGGATGCCGCAGGCCGCGTAGTCGCCCGTCTTCTGGCCGTTGATGAACACCGTCGACGCGGTCGCGTCCGTCCGCGCGCCGATGCCGCGCGACGCCTCGTACGCGAACTTCGAGCCGTCCCGGCTGAAGACCGGGATGCCCACCGACTGCATCCCCGGCCCGGGCGCGCCGCCGATGACGGCGAACCACTGCGAGCCGTTGGTCCCGCGGTAGGAGATCTTCCCCGCCGGGCTGAAGCTGATGCCGTCCGCGATCGTGGCGTACTCGGACTGCTTCTGGTTGTTGACGACGACGTACATCTTGCCTCCGGCGATGGCGCGGTAGGCGGCCTGGCGGCCGTCCTTGAAGAAGCAGACGTCCTTCGCGATCACGCCTTCGGGGATCGTGCAGAGGACCTTCTCGTCGAAGGAGACCTTCTCCGCCTGTGGAGAAAGGAGGAGGATGGACAGGAGTGCGAAGGGTTTCATCGCGATTCCTCCCATGGCCCGCCCGACGTCCTATTCTAAGTGGCGGCGCCGGCGCGCGGAAGTACTATTCGCCGGCCACGATCCGGTCGATACGACGGGCCAGCTCGTCCGGCTCGAGGAAATCGTCGCCGTTGAACTCGGCCGTCATGTAGTTCGTGAACCCGACCTCCTGGAAGGCCTTGCGGACCTCCTTCCAGTTCACGTCGCCCTCGGTCAGCTTCACGAACTGCCCTGTCTTGCGACGGTAGTCCTTCAGGTGCACGCGGTTGATGCGCTTGCCCAGCGTGCGGATCCAGTCCTCGGGCCAGCCGTTCTTCACGATGTTGCCGATGTCGAAGTAGGCCTTCACCCAGGGGCTCTGGAACTCGTCGATGTAGCGGTTGAACTCGAGGGGGCTCAGCAGGAAGTTGTTCCACACTTCCTCGACGGCGATCACGACCTTGTTCTCCTCGGCCGTGGCGATCGCCTTCTTGATCCCCTCCTGCGAACGCTCGTAGGCCTCGACGTAGCGCGTCTTGCCGTCGACGATGGCCGGCACCAGCAGCAGGTTGTCCGCTCCGACTGCCTTCGCGAACTGCAGCCCCTTCTTGAGAAGCTCGACTCCCTCCTCCCGGATCTTCGGGTCGGGATGGGAGAGCGGCTTGCCCCAGCCGCCGAAGATCACGGAGTGGATCGGGAGCCCCGATTTCTCCGACGCGGCCCGGTAGGTGTCGACCTTCTCGTAGTCGGGCGGCACTTCCATGCCGTCGAAGCCCGCCGCCTTGGCAATCGCGAACTTCTCCTCGAGCTTTCCGGCGACTTTGATCATGCCCGGCATGATCGACTTCTTGGGCTTGTCCTGCGGCCACTTCGCGGCGGCCAGCGCCATCGCGCCCGTGGCCATGAACTCGCGTCGGTTCACGATCACTCCTTGATGAACTGGATCAGGTCGGCCAGCTGCTGGGCATCGAAGGTCTTCTCCAGGCCCTCCGGCATCAGCGAGAGGGTCGACCGGATCATCTTGTCGATGTTCACCTTGAGGATCGTGTCGACGAGCCCCTCCTGCCGCTTCAGCGTCACGCTCGTCGCGTTCTCCGCCGCGATCAGGCCGTCGAGCACCTGGTCCGAGGTGGTCTTGATGCGCACCGCGACGAACTGCGGGTTGACCTCGCGGTTCGGGTCGAGGATGGCGACCAGCAACTCCTCGGGCGTCTTCTGCTTCACCGTCGACAGGTCGGGGCCCACGTCCTTCCCTTCCGTGGCCGAGCGGTGGCAGCCGATGCAGGTCTTCCGGTACACCTCGCGGCCTCGGAGGGCGTCGCCCTTCAGCGCGAGGACGCTGCGATAGGACTCGACGACCTTCTTCCGGTCGCCCACCTGGACGGGCGCCTCGGTCTTGGACTCCTGGATCTTCTTCGCCGCCGACTTCTCCCCCGACGCGATCGCGATCACCGTCTGGAGCCAGCGATCCGCGCCCGGCTTGAGCTTCTCGACCGCCGCCTTCGCCCGCGGGTCCTGTGACTCCGCCAGCCGGCAGGCCAGCAGAAACTTCACCCGCGGCGCGTCGTCCGAGACGTCGAACAGCGACTCGACCTTCGAGAGCCGCACCGCGTTCTCGCGGACCTCCGGCGAGGGGTCCTTGAGGAGATCCTCGCCCCGGCGGATGCCGAGCCCGTCGAGCGCCGAGAGGGCGGCCACGCGGACTTCGGGCCTCTCGGCCTTCAGCAGCGGTTCGATCAAAGGCTGCGCCGACTTTTCCTGCCGCTGGTACAGCAGGCGCGACGCCGTCTGGCGGTGCCAGGCCTCGGGACGCCCGAGCGCGGCGGCAAGCTCCTCCCGCGAGCCGAGCCTCGGCTTCGTCCACTTCGGCCCGTCCTCCTCGATGATGCGCCAGATGCGGCCGCGGTCCTTGCCGCTCGTCAGGTCGAGGTGCTTCTTGATGAAGTCGGGCAGCGAGTGGGGATGCTCGATGACCTCGCGGTACATGTCGCAGACGTAGAGGGCGCCGTCGGGCCCCGTCGCGAAGTTCGCGGGCCGGAACCAGTTGTCGGTCGACGTGAGGAACTCGCTTTCCTGGTCGATGCGCTCCGCGCGGAAGCTGCTGCCGTTGGGCGCGACGCTCTTCCGGCTGATCAGGTTGTGCGACACGTCGCCGACGTAGAGGCGGCCCTTGTGGGCGAAGATGCCGGTCGCCGCCGTGAAGGTCGTCACCCCCTCGACCTGCCCCCGCACCTTGCCCTCTTTGCGGAGCCGCGTCCGCAGCTCGCGCCAGGGTTCCTGCGGACTCGTCCGGTAGATCGTCCCGGCGTCGCCCTCCGCGGCGATCGACGCGGTCACCGACGGCACGGCGTAGTACGGGTTGTGGCGGAGCACGGCGTCGTCGATCACGACGTGGCGCGCCGAGTTGGCGTTCGAGCAGACGAAGCGGCGGCCGAAGTCGTCGCAGGAGCAGCCGAACTGCCCGCCGCCGGAGAGCGGCTCGAACTCGCCGCCGGGCCGGAAGCGGAAGTCGCGGCCGCTGATCCCGACGCCCGCGGGCGCGATCTGGCCGCCGTTGCTGCCGCCCGACGCGTGG
>JACQFK010000161.1 GCA_016200125.1 Planctomycetota bacterium | reverse complement strand
GTATCGAAGCCTGGAAAGGATCGGGACCGGCGGGATGGGCTCGGTCTACAAGGCGGTGCAAACTTCGCTCGAACGCGTGGTCGCCATCAAGGTCCTGTCCCCGCGCTATTCGAAGGACCGCGTGTTCGTCGAGCGCTTCCTGCGCGAGGCGCGCGCGGTGGCCAAGCTCAATCACGAGAACATCATCTCGGGCTACGACGTCGGCGAGTCCAACGGCCACCACTTCTTCGTGATGGAGTACGTCGACGGCGCGCCCGTCACCAGCCTGATGAAGCGCGACGGGAGGATCGACGAGCAGCGCTGCCTCCGGATCGGCATCCAGGCGGCGCGCGCGCTGGCCCACGCCCACAAGCACGGCATCGTCCACCGGGACATCAAGCCCGAGAACATCATGCTGACCACCTCGGGCCAGGCAAAGCTCTGCGACCTCGGCCTGGCCAAGCAGACCAAGGGCGACGCCGACGTCACCATGGACGGGACGAGCGTCGGCACGCCGAACTACATCTCGCCGGAGCAGGCGCGCGGCGAGGACAAGATCGACATCCGCTCGGACATCTACTCGCTCGGCGCCTCCCTCTATCACATGGCCGTGGGCGGGCCGCCCTTCACGGGCGCGAACCCCATGGTGGTGATGACCAAGCACGTCACCGAGTTCGCCGAGCCCCCCAAGAAGCGCTGCCCCGCCCTCTCCGAAGGCTTCAGCAGCCTCGTCATGAAGATGATGCAGAAGCGGCGGGAGGACCGGCCGCAGGATCCGGAAGCCGTCATCCACGACCTCGAGCGGCTGCTCAACGGCAAGCCGCTGCAGCGGGCCACCACCGTCGACCGTTCGCCGACCTCGACCCCGAGGACGGTGACCCATCATTCGCACACGCCGCGGACCCATTCGTCGCCGTCGTCGACGATCCTCCCGGCGGCGAAATCCTCGCCGAGCGGGCTCATCTTCGCCGCGGCGCTCGGGCTGGCCGCGATCGTCGGCGCCGCCCTCTTCTTCTCGCGGGCCGGCGACGGGCCGGCCGCGGGGCCGACGCCCAATCCGAACACGGGCAAGAACACGACGCCCGTGAGCCCCCCGGTCGCCGTCGACCCGGAGACCGCTTCACCGAGCCCTACGGGACGATCCTGAAGATGATCGAGAAGAGCAAGAACCTCAGCGACTTCGCCGCCCAGAAGCTCTGGACCGAGGAGCTGACGAACTACACCTCCAAGGTCAACACGCTGATTTCGCAGCGGATCTGGGACCCTATCCGGGTCAAGGCGGACCTGCCCTTCCAGGCGGGCCGTTACGGCCAGGCGCTCGAGGAGCTCTCGAAGTTCGAGGACGTCTACAAGTACTTCCGCAACGACGACAAGATCGAGCGCACGCGCGCCGGGCAGGACCACTACGAGTACGTGGGCCGGATCGACAAGCGGCGCGACGACGACTACCTCAAGAGCAAGCTGGATGCCGACCTGGCCTTCAAGGACCCGAAGCAGCGGGACGACACCTACAAGCACCTGGACCTCGCGGCCGTCAGCGCGAGCGCGGAGGGGCTCAACGTCATCGAGAGCAAGCGCCACGAGTACCTCCAGAAGGACGTGGCGGAGGTGCTGCAGACGGGAGGCTCCGACGCCGCCAAGAAGGCGCTCGACCGCATCGCGGTGCTCAAGGGCTTCCACACGCGGAACGCGCAGGCGACGAGCCTGCTGGACCAGCTGGGGGCGAAGATCGTGACCGACGCGAAGGACGCCACGACCATGGCGTCCTCGCAGGCGATGACCGTCTACACCGGCAGCTTCCGGCCCGGCTTCGACGCGTCCCTCCAGAAGCGCGACCTGATCGCGTGCCGGAAGGCGCTCTACGACATCTACTTCTCCTCCTCGCCCCAGCTGCAGACGATGTTCCTGCCGGCGTCGACGGACACCGCGGTGCTGAAGGCCTTCCTCGACCCCGCGCGGGCGGCGGCGGGCGACACCCGCAAGGTGACCACGATGGCGGAGGAGGGGATCAAGTTCACCGCGCTGCGGTCGTCCCAGTACGAGGCGGCGCGGGAGCTTTACGTCGATCTCCGCAACACGGCCCTGCTCGAGGAGCTGCTCGACCAGGCGGGCGCGGGGGCGTCCATCACGAGCCGCGACACCCAGCGCTTCAAGGGCTTCTCTCCCGTGCTGAGCGCGGCGATGTCCGCGGAGCCTGCCCCGCGCAAGCCGGGCGAGGCGCCCGCCCTCTCGGTCACGGCGGGCGCGGGCAAGAGCGTGATCCCGATGGCGCCCGCGGGGAAGCAGGCGCTGCCGGAGGACGACATCGTGGGGCTGGCGAAGCGGGCGCCCGGGGCCCTTGCCGATCCTCATTTCGCGCTCAAGGCCTTCTACCTGTACATCTTCGCGGACCGGGCGCGCGAGGCGAAGGACTGGCTCGACAAGCTGAGCTCGCCGGAGCTCCGGATCGGGACCGAGCGCTACGCCGACCGCTTCAAGGGCATGACCTCCTTCCGCGAGGAGGACGAGGCGAAGAAGGCCTTCGCCGACGCCTGGGAGCTCTACTACAAGAAGAAGGACTCGATCGGCGGCTCGAAGAAGTTCAAGGAGATCCTCGAGCGCTACTCCGGCACGGAGTACATGAAGACGAAGGTCCCGCCGCACAACAAGACGCGGATCGAGGTGGTGCAGGAGATGTTCGGCGCCGGCGAGGGGAAGCCCAAAGGCATGCGACCCTCGATGCGCGACCTCTTCGCGGGCGCGGAGGTGAAGGACCTCGGCCGGGGCCGCTACGAGGTCACCTATTCCGGGTTCAAGGACGACAAGGAGATGGCCCACTTCGCCGTCTCGGACGGCGTCGTCCAGATGGCGCGCATGCCGGGTGGGCTGGCGATGCAGGGCAGCGGCCTGGTCCACTGGAACGTGCCGCTCAAGGGCAACGCCTCGATCGAGATCTCGTTCCGGCCGATGGGCGACGGCGGCCTCGGCCTCATCCTCCACTCCGACGGCAATCGCTCGGGCTTCCTCGCGGTGGCCGACCTGCCGGTGCCCGGGGGCCAGACGCTGGACGCCCTCTTCCGGATGCCGGTGGGCGAGGGGGACAAGGCGCTCGCCGCCCTGATCGCGCAGGGGGGCACGGGCATCGCGCTGGTGAAGAACGCGCCCAACACGGCCTCGTTCTCCCGAGAAGGGACCAAGCTGAAGTTCACGGTCGGCCGCGGCGAGCTCACGGGCGACAGCGCCGCGTTCAACGAAGGGCGCGCCGGCATCGCCGTCCTCAACAACGGGGCCCTCGTCGACCGCGTCCGCATCACGGGCGAGATCGACGCCGGCTGGCTCGAGGGCGAGCTCCGGCGCATCGAAGGCAAGTAGTCCGCCACGCCCCCCTCCGGCCGGCGTAGTACAGGGAGACCCGACGCGAGGATTCCCGCATGAGCAAGATGAGAGCCGCCGTGCTCCACGACTTCAACAAGCTGGAGCTCGAGGACGTGGAGCGGCCCGCGCCGCTCGCGCCGGGCACGGTGCTGGTCCGGATCAAGTCCTGCGGAATCTGCCAGACCGACTACAAGGCGATCAAGGGCATCCGGCGCAACGTGACGTTCCCGCTGATCCCGGGACACGAGCCCTCGGGCGTCGTGGCGGAGGTAGGCCCGGGCGTGCTCCACTTCAAGCCGGGCGACGAGGTGATCTGCCAGCCCTCCGGCTTCTGCGGCTTCTGCAAGCACTGCCGCGTGGGGAACACGCACTACTGCGAGCACGCCTTCACGACGGGCGGCGACGGGCCCGAGGAGGTCTGGGCCGGCGCCTTCGCGGAGTACATGCTGACCCGCGAGAGCTGCCTCTTCCGCAAGCCGGCGAACATCTCCTTCGACGCCGCCGCGCTCACCGAGCCGCTCTCCGGCGCGTGGAAGGGCGTGATCCAGTACAGCCAGATGCAGGTGGGCGACGACGTCGTGATCATCGGCGTCGGCGGCATCGGCCTGCTCTGCATGATGGTGGCGCGCGCGGCGGGGCCGGGGCGGCTGATCGCCGTCGATCCGAGCCCCGTGGCGCGCCGGAACGCGCTCGCGCTCGGTGCCACCCATGTCATCGACCCCACGGACGGGAAGGCCAAGGAGCACGTTTACGACCTCATGCCCGACGGGCCCGACCTCGTTGTGGAGGCGGCGGGAGCGATCAGCGCCGTCCGCCTCATGGTCGAGCTCCGGCGCCGCGGCACCCGCTGGAACGTGTTCGGCATCACGACGCACGAGAAGTTCGAGCTCGACGGCGGCCTCACCCACTTCCTCGAGGGGCGCATGGACGCGAGCTTCGGGACGACGTCGATGGCGATGCAGCAGGCCATCCGGCTCATCGAGCGGGGCGTGATCGATCCGGGGAAGATCGTCTCCCACCGGGTGCCGCTCGGGAAGATCCACGAGGCGATGGCGATCATGGCGACGCCCGACCGGAACAAGGTCATCGTGCAGCCCTGATGGACCCCGACTCCCTGGAGCGCCGGGTCGTCTCCAAGGTCTCCTGGCGCCTGCTCCCCTATCTCTTCGTTCTCTACATCATCGCCTACGTCGACCGCATCAACGTCGCCGTGGCGCAGCTCCAGATGTCGAAAGACCTGGTGCTGGACTCCGAGCGCTTCGGCCTCGCGGTGGGGATGTTCTTCATCGGCTACTTCGTGTTCGAGGTCCCGAGCAATCTCGTCCTGTCGAAGGTGGGCGCGCGGGTCTGGATCGCCCGGATCATGATCCTCTGGGGGATCGTCACGATCTCCATGATGTTCGTGAAGGGCTTCCGGAGCCTCTGCGTGCTGCGGGTGGTCCTGGGGTCGGCGGAGGCCGGCTTCTTCCCGGGGATCCTGTTCTACATGACGAAGTGGTTCCGCGGGAAGGACCGGGCGCGGGCCATCTCGCTCTTCATGACCGCCGGGACGCTGGCCGGCGTGGTCGGGAATCCGATCTCGGGCGCGCTCCTCAAGCTGGACGGCCTCGGCGGCTTGAAAGGGTGGCAGTGGCTCTTCGTGATCGAGGGCATCCCCGCCGTGCTGCTGGGGATTTCGGTGCTCGCGCTGCTCACGGAATCGCCGGAGTCTGCGAAGTGGCTGACGGACGAGGAGCGCGCCTGGCTGAGGGATGAGCTGGCCCGGGAGCGGGCGGGGCAGGGCGGCCCCCACGCCGCGTCGCTGCTTCAGGGTCTCGCCCATCCGGCCGTCTGGCACCTCACGGGGGTGTATTTCCTCCTCGCGACCGGAGCCTACGGCTTCGAGATCTGGCTGCCCGGCATCGTCAAGTCGCTCAGCGGGGGCAGCGACTTCAAGTCGGCGATGCTTTCCGCGATCCCCTACATCGTGGCGACCGTCGGCATGGTGATCGTCGGCCACCACTCGGATCGCACGGGCGAGCGGCGCTGGCATGTCGCGCTGTCGATGTTCGCCTCGACCGTCGGCTTCATCCTGGCGACGCGGCTGCAGAATCCCGTCCTGGCGCTCTCGGCGCTGTCGCTGGCCTGGGTGGGACTCAAGGCGGCGCAGGGGCCCTTCTGGGCGATCCCGCCGGCCTTCCTGACGGGGACCGCTGCGGCGGGCGGCATCGCGCTGATCAACTCCATCGCGAACCTCGGGGGCCAGATCGGGCCCTGGCTGGTGGGATGGCTCCGGAAGGAAACGGGGAATTTCTCCGCCGGTCTGCTGATGTCGGCGGGACTGCTCTTCGTCTCGGGCGCGCTGGCGCTCACCCTCCGGCCGCCGACGAAAGCGCGCGAACCCTCGGCCTAAGCCGTCGGCACAAAGTGATTCCTTGCCGACGGCTTACCCTGAGCGAGCGCAGCGAGTCGAAGGGTTGGACTCTCCGGCTCAGTCCGAAATACCTAGGAGACTCGGCCTAGACCTTGGGCTCCCAGCCGGCGCGGTACTCCCGGCCCCACTGGGCTTCCGCTTCCTTGTCGCCCCTGATCCGCTTCGTCTTCGGATCGAAGGCGAGCGTCCGTCCCGTGCGGTAGGACGTGTTGCCCAGGTGGGAGAGCAGGGTGCTCTTGAAGCCCTCCTCGATCTCCGCGTTCGCCTTCGCCGTCCCGCGGACGGCGTCGATGAAGTTCTGAAGATGGAGGCTGTCGCTCATGTCGCTCGTGCCCTTGAGGACCTCGGCGCCCGAGGGATCGAAGATCTGGTATCCCGAGCCCGAGATGGCCAGCGTCCCCTTGTCCCCGTCGAAGACGACCTGGTGGGTGACGTCGGCGGGCGTCTTGCCGCCCCAGCTCCGGCCCTCCCACACGATCATCGGCCCGTCGCCGAACTTGTAGGTGGCGATCATGGTGTCGGGCGTCTCCTGGTCGTCGTCGTAGCGCAGGCGGCCGCCCATCGAGCTGATCTGGGTCGGATAGTCGACGCCGAGGCCCCAGCGGGCGACGTCGAGCGTGTGGACGCCGTTGTTGCCGAGCTCCGCGGTGCCCCAGTGCCAGAACCAGTGCCAGTGATAGGGGACGAGGTTGTCGCGGAACTCCCGCTCGGGGGCCGGGCCCTGCCAGAGCGCCCAGTCCAGGGTGTCGGGCACGGGAGCGGGCTTGCCGCGCCCGATGGTCGGCCGGTCGTTGAAGAGATAGTAGCAGCGGGCGGTGA
>JACQFK010000062.1 GCA_016200125.1 Planctomycetota bacterium | reverse complement strand
TCGTGACCGTCTTCTCGAAGCCTTCGGAGCCGAACAGGTGGGCCTCGTAGATCGAGCCCATGCCGCCGTCGGCGATCTTGCGGGTGAATCGGAACTGGTAGGTATCCTTGAACTCGTAGGGCTGGGCAACGTCTTTGGTCATGAGCCAAGAATTCTGCCATGACCCGGCAGGCTTGTCAAGGCGGGGGCATTCCTCTAAAATGGCCCGTCTATGAAACTCGCCTTCAGCTCCAACGCGTTCCGGAACTGGTCCATCGAGGAGACCGTCGGGATCCTCGCCGACCTCGGCTACCAGGGCCTCGAGCTCATGGCCGACCGCCCCCATGCCTGGCCGGAGGACATGACGCCCGCGCGGCTCGACTCCATCCGCAAGGCGCTCGAGAAGCACAAGATGGAGGTCTCGAACGTCAACGCGTTCATGATGTGCGCCTACAAGGACCCCAAGAGCGGCCGCTCCGGCACCTTCCACTGGCCGAGCTGGATCGACCGCGATCCCGACACCCGCGAGGCGCGGATCCGCCACACGGTCGCCGCCGTCGACGTCGCCGCGGCGGTCGGGGCGAAGACGATGTCGACCGAGCCGGGCGGCCCGGTCGAGGGGCGCACCCGAGAGGAGTGCTACACCCTGTATGCCGAGGGGCTCAAGCGCGCGGCCGACCGCGGCCTGGAGAAGGGCGTGCTCGTCTGCGTGGAGCCGGAGCCCACGCTCCTCATCGAGAAGGGCCACGAGTACGAGGAGTTCGTCTCGAAGTATGTGAAGTATCCCGGCGTCGGGCTCAACTTCGACATGGGCCACTTCTACTGCGTGGGCGAGGATCCCGCGGCGCTGATCCGCGGCGTCGGCCGGAAGGCGGCCCACTTCCACCTCGAGGACATCGCGGCCGACCGCGTCCACTTCCACCTGCCGCCCGGGAAGGGCGCCCTGGACTACCAGGCGATCTTCGCCGCCCTCAAGTCGAACAAGTACACGGGCTGGGTGACGATCGAGCTCTACCCCTTCCAGGAGGACTCGATCAACGTCGCGAAGAAGGCTTTCGAGTTCATCCGTCCCTTCCTCGACTGATTCCGGTCACGGATCGGGTTCGGCTCGGGTCAGACCCCTGGAGCCCGGGAGGCGGACGTGAACGACTCTCTCTTCTACCTCGTCCTTGTCCTCGGCATCGCCGCCGTGATCGCGATCTGGTACGCCCGCCTCCGCCGCAGCAGCCGCGAGGATGCCGTATTCCACCGGGTGGCGCAGCAGCTGGGCGGCAAGGTCAACCGGGCCGACCCCCTCGAGCCGCTGGCGCTCCAGTTCTCGATCGAGGGCCGGCCGGCGATGATCGAGTTCGAGGGCAATCCCTGGCTCCGTCTCGAGGGGAACGTGCCGCCCTCCACGCGGGTGAAGGTCTCCATGTCCCGCCGCTCGCCGGGCGTCTGCCGGATCCTGGCGAACCACGTGGCCCGCGAGCAGATGAAGTTCATCGGCTCGAGGGACATCCGCATCGGCGACAGCCGCTTCGACGCGAGCTGGTTCGTGACCGCGCGGCCGGAGTCGCTCGCCCACCGGATCTTCTCCGAGGAGCGGCGCGAGCAGGTCATCGAATCGGTCCGGCGCCTCGGCCGCTTCTCCATCCCGTCGATCGAGATCACCCGGGACGCGCTGGTCGTGCGGGTGGACCGCATCCTCGACCGCGAGGAGGACGTCCTGGCGCTGGCCCAGACGGCGATCGACTTCGTGGGCTACCTGCTGCGGCTCGGACCGGAGGAGGGGATCGCCTGGCTCGCGGGGGACGCGGCGGAGGTGGGGCTCTGTCCGGTCTGCGCCGCGGAGCTGGCCGAGGGCGTGGTGCGCTGCGACAAGTGCGGCACGCCGCAGCACGAGGAGTGTTGGAAGTACGTGGGGCAGTGCTCGACCTACGCCTGCAAGGGAAAGCGCTTCGTGGCCTGACCGGTTTCGGGTCACGGCGGGACGGACGGCCGAGTCTTACAGGCATGAGGGCCGCACTGGGAGTCATGGGTACCGGATCGATCGTCCTGTTCTTCTCGCTTGCGGCGGGGGTCGTCGCCCTGGCCATCATCCTGTCGATCTCCGCGACGCTCGGGATGAACCACGCCGTCCGGAAGCTGGCGCTCCGGCTGGGAGCCGCCTTCGAGGAGGGCGGCCTGTTCGACGAGCCCCGGATGGAATTCACGCTGGGCGGCTGTCAGGCCTGGCTCCAGGTTTCCAGCGGAGGCCGGAGCTCCCTGCCCTTCAGCCGGGTCGTAGTGAACGTCCGGCACCGATCGGTCGGATCTATGCACGTGGAACGCACGAGTTTCCGGCAGTCCTTCCTGAGGCGCTACGGCCCTCCCTACGTGAGCGTCGGCGACCCGGACTTCGACCGGGACTTCGTCATGACCTCGGTCCCTCCGTCGATCGCCGCCCGCGTGTTCGCGCCGTCGCGAAGGACCCTGGCGATCGCCTCCTTCCTCCGGCTGCGCGGGCTCGACGCTCCGATGCTCGACCTGGACGACGAGCATCTGACGGTCCAGGTCCAGGACTACGTGTCGGACGAAGCAAGCCTGATGGAACTGGTGAAGGCGGCGGAGGAATTCCTCTCCTACCTCCTGGACAGCGCGGGGATCCCGGGAATCGCCCTGGAAGAGGTCCGGATCCTCGAGGGAGGGGACTGCCAGGTCTGCGGCGGGACGCTGCAGGGCGATCTCGTCCGCTGTCCCTCCTGCGGCACGCCCCATCACCACGAATGCTGGCAGTACCTGGGCCGCTGCTCGACCTACGCCTGCAAGGGGAAGCGAGTCGTCGCCTGAGCCATGGACACCTCCACGCGGCTCTTCTTCGCCTGAGCGACGGCTTGCACGGCAAGCTTGTTGATGTCTTCCCGTTCAATTTCGTAGTCGGCGTGCCTCAGCGTCATTGGCCAAGGGAGCTTGTCCGGGTTCTTTAAAAGTCCCACGCTGCCCCGGCCCGTAGTCACGTTGATGT
>JACQFK010000160.1 GCA_016200125.1 Planctomycetota bacterium | reverse complement strand
TGGGCTTCTCCGGCTCCGGCTTCGGTGCGAGCACGGGAACGGGGTCGGGAGCGGGCACGGCCGGTTCGGCGGGCCTGGGCATCTCGCGGGGAACGGACAACGACGGCGCCGGCGGCGGGGCGCTTCTCAACACCGTCACTCCAACGTCATCCTCCGCATAGCGGGCTGTATACCGCTCTTTGCTGGAACTCAGCAGCAACAGCATGATCAGCGCGGTCAGCGCGATGATGCCGATCACCGCCACGCCCGAGAATTTCACCTGCGCCGCGCGGCGGACGAGGTACACCAGGAACATGCCCCCGAGCACGAAGAGCGCGCCGAAGAAGGCGATCATGAAGAGATTCATGATCACGACGTGGTAGCTGTCGATGAACTTCAGGCACTCCCGGGCGCGCGCCGCGAAGTTGTTCTCGACGATCATGGGCGCGACCGAGGCCTGGCTGTTGCCGCTCACGAAGCGCTGGGCGTTCGCCGCGCGGTCCTGGTAGATCGCCTGGGCGTCGGCCCTCAGGAAGCCGCGGGTGTCGATCAGCTCGGGCGCCAGCGAGAGCCAGGCCTTCTCGCTCGCGATCTTCGCCTCGACCAGGCCGAAGAGCGCCTCGTCCACCACCGAGAGGCCGAGCGCCGCCTGCACGGGCTTTCCGTTCTTGTCGACCACCTCGAACTCGACCGGCATCTCCTCGCCCGGACGGAAAGTCTCCTTCGCCGCCCGCGGCCGGATGCGCAGCCCCTCGGGCAGGTTCACGTAGGCCACCCGCACCACCGGCGGCGCATGCGTCCCCGTGTAGGCCAGCACCTGCACCGTGCCGAACAGGTCGGGCGGCAGGTCGACCGCCACCTCGCCCTTCTCCACGACCTTGGTCATCAGCAGCTGCCCGCCCTTGACCACGTCGACATACACTGGTCCGCTCGGCTTCCCCAGGACCTTCACCGTCATCGTCTCGCCGCCCTGGTAGGTGGGCTTGTCGAGGCGGATGAGGAAGTCCTGGACCGTGTTCTGCCCGAGCATCTGCATCTCGCGCGTCTCGTTCCCCGCGGAGTCGCGCGCCCATTCGAGCCGCACGGTCTGCGTGGTCGTGATCACCTTCGCGACCCCGAGATCGTCCGTGCTGAGGTTCTGCTGGATCCCGTCCACCCGGACCCGCAGGTCGGCCTTCACCGGCCGCCCGTCGGGCGCGGAGACGATCAGGTAGTACGTATTCGGCGCGCCCCGCACGACCGCGCCGCCCTCGGGATAGAGCAGGACCTTGAGCGGCTCCTGCGACACGATCACCACCGACGTCTTCGACTCCCGGTGGTCGGCGGTATCGGTGACCGTCACCTCGACGGGCGCGGGGTCCTGGAACTCCCAGCTGCCGTCGGCCTTGAGCTCGCCGGTCGCAATTTCGCGCGCCAGCTTCGCCTGGACGCGGCCCTGCACCGGCTTGCCGAAGAAGTACTTCGCCCGCACCGTCGCGCGGACCATCTCGCCCGGCCGGTAGCTTTCCTTGCCGGGCTCGAGGTCGACCTTGAACTTCGGCAGCACGTACTTCGCCACCTCGACGGTCCGCTCCTGCCGGAGCCCCGAGGCGGTCACCGCGATGCGGTAGGTGCCGAGGTTGAGCTCGTCCGCGAGCGTCAGCTCCGCCGACGCGATCCCGAACTCCGACAGCGTCGTCTTCTTCGTGAAGACCGTGTTGCCCTTCGAGTCGGCGATCTCGAACTCCACGTCGCCGGCCAGCGGCTTGAGCGTGAAGGCGTTCAGCGCCAGCGCCCGCAGGTTGATCGTCTGGCCGGGCTGGTACAGGGGCTTGTCCGTGGTGACCATCAGCCGGTACTCACGCCGGACCGAGACAGACTTCTCGAGCGTCTCGCTTCCGATCGGGCTGTCGACCACGATCTTGAGCGGATAGGATCCGTCGGCGAGGTCGGGCACGCGGAAGAAGCCGTCGATCGAGCCCGCGGCGTTCGTGACGAAGTCCCCCACCGGCGAGCCGGCGAGGAACACGTGGACGGCCGCCTGCGCGACCGGAAGCGCCTGGGTGGCGTCGCTGACGAAGACGCGGAGCGCGCCCATCGAATCGGCATGGAGGCTCTGGCCGCCGTGGACGGCCACCTGGAGCGGCGCCGCGCTGCGGGTGTTGACGTAGAGGGAGGCCAGCCCCAGCGAGATGAAGAAGGACGCGGCCAGGCCGACGACGATGCGCTTCCGGCTCAGCGGCCGGCGGCCCGCCGCCTGGACGACCCGGCGCGTGAAGCCCTCGCGCGGCCTCGACGAGGCGAGCGCGCCGCGGATCTCCTCGTCGCAGGCCTTCATCTCCGCGAGCAACGCGCCGCACTTGCCGCACTGCTCCGCGTGGGCGCGGACCGCCGAGGCCTCCGAGGGATCCAGCTCTCCGTCGAGGAGCCAGGACAGCCGGGAACGGATCTGTTCGCACGTCATGACCGGACCTCCGCACGCAGTTTCTCGCGGACGATGTCGCGGATGCGGGAAAGCTTCTCGCCGATGGCGCTGGTCGTGGAGCCCGTCTCCTTCGCGATCTGCGCGTAGCTCAGGCCCCGCACGTATCGCAGGATCATGATGTCGCGGTGCTCCTCCTTGAGCCCCTGGATGACGTCCATCACGCGCACCGTTCGGTCCTCCTTCGACTCGGCCGCCGGCCGCTCCGGGAGCTCCCGCGCCGCGCCTTCCGCCAGCGCGAGGACCTTCTCGTGCTTGCGCCGGCGCAGCCAGTCGATCGCCGTGAACCGCGCGATCGAGTAGAGCCACGTCTTCAGCCGGGCGGGCTCCCGCATCTCGTCCACCGACCGGAAGGCCTTGAGGAACGCCTCCTGCGCCACGTCCTCCGCGGACGAGGGATCCTTGCAGTAGGAGAGCGCCACGCAGTACACCATGTGCTGGTGCTCGCGCACCAGCTGCTCGAAGGCGTTCGCGTCCATTCAAGCCACCGGTTTCTGCAGTTGGGTCGAGCGGGGGTCGCGGATTATTAGACGAAAAGGGATTTTGCGGATTCCGTTATACCTGCTCGAGTCGGAATTTAGTTGTACTTCGCCGCGGCCGGATTCTATAGTGAGCCCTGCACGACGACCGGGGCGAGCCGTTCGTTTTGGAGTGGGGAGTAGGGATGCTCTCGGAGTCCGAACGGCAGCTGGCCCGCATCGCCGTCCAGCGACGCTATCTCACGGGAACCCAGCTCTGCGTCTGCGTCGAGAGCCGGCGCACCAGCTCCGAACCCCTCGACAAGATCTTCGTCGACCGGGGCTTTCTCACCCGCGAGGAGGTCGAGGAGCTGCTGCGGCTCTCCAAGGACGCCCCCGTGGCCGCCCCCCTGTTCGGCGACCTCCTCCGCGAACGCGGCCTCGCCTCCGAGCTCCATATCCACGAGGCCTCCGAGCTCAAGGCGCGCCTCGCCACCCAGAACATCCACCGCTTCCTCGGCGAGATCCTGGTCGAGCGCCAGGTCCTCTCCGACGGCCAGGTGAGCGCGCTCCTCGAGGAGCAGGGCAAGAAGAACCTCGAATGCCGCGGCTGCGGCTACCGCTTCAACGCCGTCCACGGGGACGGCTACAAGTGCCCCGAGTGCGGACGCGAGATCGAGCGGGTCGGCGAGTCCGTCGCGAAGCCCCTTCCCCTCACGCTGCGCGAGGAGATCGGCAGCGGACCCAACGGCACGGTCCACCGCGCCTTCGACGAGGCGCTGCACCAGGAGCTGGCCCTCAAGGTGCTGAGGCCCGGGCGCGTCCCCGGCGACCTCGCCCGCTTCGCCGCCCAGCTCCGCCACCCGAACATCGCCCGGACGCTGGAGTTCGAGACCTGGAACGGCGCCCCCTGCATCCTCAGCGAGTTCGTGGACGGCATCCCGCTCTACGACCACGTGGTCGGCAGCGTCCGCCTCGCCTACGAGGACGCGATCCCGATCCTGAAGCAGATCGCCGCCGCGCTGGGCGCCGCCCACGCGCGCGGCGTCGCCCACGGCAACCTCAAGGCCCGCAACGCGATCGTCACCGATTCGCGCGAGGTCAAGGTGACCGACTTCGGCCTCGCCCCCCCGCGCGGCGAGCCCGCGTCCGCCGACCTCCACCTCTACCTCGCGCCCGAGCGGCTCCGCGAGGGCCCCTCGGCCGCGTCGGACCTCTACGCCTGCGGCGTCCTCTGGTACTTCATGCTCTGCGGAGGCCAGCCCTTCGCCGCGCCGAACATCAAGGAGATCCGCCGCCGCCACGCCGAGCTGCGCCCCGTGCCCCTCGCCGCCCGCGTGCCCGGCCTGGGCTTCGGCCACGACGCCATCTTCCTCAAGCTCACCTTCAAGGAGCCGATGCTCCGCTACCGCAACGCGAAGGCCCTGATCGACGATCTCGACCGCCTCGAGAACGGCGAGCCGCCCCTCGCCGAGCGCGAGCTCCGCAAGACGCGTTCACATTAACTTGAATAGATCCGCAGGGGCGGATATCATCCTCCTTCCATGCATCGCAGCATCCGTCTGGACTGTGACGGCAGGACGACCGGGGAGATACTGGAACGGCTGAGCCGGGAGATGGACCGCCCGGACGGCCTTCCCCGCCTCGTCCTCCACATCGAGAACGCCGGGCGCATCAACGATTCGCTCTGCCGTCTCATCCGCCAGCTCCTGTCCCTCGTCCACGAACGCGAGGTCAAGGTCTCCATCATCGACCCCACCGGATGCACCTCCGTGCTCTGGGAGGCGCTGGGCGGCAGCGTCCACGTCGAAGTCTGCAGCAGCGAGGACCAGGTCTCGGAGCCGATGGACCTCCTGGTCGTCGAGGACACCGCCGACAGCCTGGAATTCCTCCGCGAGCTCCTCGAGACGGCCGGCCACCGCGTCACCACCTCTGTCACCGGCCGCGACGCCGTCCGCCTCTGCGGCGAGCGCAGGTTCGACGCCGTTCTGCTCGACCTCGTCCTCCCCGACCTCGACGGCCTCTCCGTCGCCGAGGCGATCCGCGGCACCGGCGTTCCGGTCATCGCGATGTCCGCGTACCTGGACCGCTGGACCGAGGACGAGTTCCGCCGCGCCGGCTTCCGCTCCCGGCTCCGCAAGCCCTTCAAGTCCACCGACCTGCTCGCCGCGCTCAAGGCCTGAGCTCACAATTCCCCCACCAATCGCGCCGGGGCCCCGTCCTATGAGATAGACTTGCGCATGATGAGCCTCCGCGCCGCCGCCTTCGTGTTGCTGGTCGCCGGCGCCGCCGCCGGCCAGTCGACGCAGGCGCCTCGCGGAAGAGGCGCCGCCCCGCCCCCCGAGATCGGCGCCAGCGTCCAGATCTCCCCCGGGGCCGACCTCGCCGGGCCCTGGCAGACCTTCGTCGTCGAGCTCGACAGCAAGACCACCCGCGAGCTCGACCTGACGGTCACGATCGAGGACGAGAGCTACCTCGCCGTCGCCGCGAGGCGCGAGCGGCTGTCCCCGGGAGCGCGCAAGCGCCTCTTCCTCTACTCCCCCGGCAGCCTCTATCCCCGCGGCATCCCGCCCCGCTGGAAGATCAGAGACCGCTCCGGCCGCGAGCTCGCCGACGGCCTCATCGCCGTCACCCTGCGCGGCTACGTGTCCAATCCCTACCAGGTCGGCCTCTTCAGCCGGACCGCCGCGTCGTCCGACGACTTCGGATTCCCGTCGGGGCTGAACGGCCAGGAGATCCGCTTCGGCCGGATCACGACCGCGACCTTCCCCGACCGCTGGATCGGATTGAGCTCGCTCGACCTGCTGGTCATCCACGATGCGGCGCTCGACGAGCTCACGACCGACCAGGCCCGCGCGCTCAGCGAGTTCGTCCGGATGGGAGGCTCGGTGCTCCTTTCCCCGGGCGCGACCAAGGGCTGGTTCGCCCATCCGGTCCTCGCCGCCTTCGCGCCCGTCCGCGCCGGCGAGCCCCAGCCCACGACCGTGCTGCCGCTCCTGAACGCCGCCCACGGATCCTTCCGCAATGCCGACCCCTTCCTCGTGCATCCGCTCTTCAACGGCGCGCCCTTCAAGGACCGCTACGGCCGGGAGATGGTCCAGTTCAGCTCCGGCTTCGGCCGGACCCTCGTGCGGAGCTTCGACCTGCTCCGCGCCCCCATCGACACCTGGGCCGGCCGCCGCCAGGTCTGGACCGAGGTCCTTGCCGCCTTCCCCCGCTGGTTCCAGGAGGACACCCACGGCTTCCCCGTCGCCGCCACCGCGCAGCAGCGCCTCGACCTCTTCCAGCAGATGGCCCGGCTGATCAACCCCTACCCCTCCTTCGGGCTGATCCTGGGCCTCGCGGGGATCTTCCTCCTCACCGTCGGCCCGCTGAACTACGTGGCCCTCTGGAGGCTCCGCCGCACGATCCTGCTCGTCGTCACGATCCCGGGCATCTCGATCGCCTTCCTCGCGCTGATCCTGGGCCTCGGCTACGTCCTCAAGGGCACCACGACCGTGGTTCATTCCGCCCGCCTGCTCTCCACGCGGTCGGGCCTCGACTGCGCGCGCGAGGTGCATCTCTTCTCCCTCTTCTCCCCGTCGACCCGCTCCTACGACGTCACCTGCGATCCCGGCACCTTCGGCCAGCCGCCCGCGCGCTGGAGCGGGAACGACTCCCGCTACTCCAGCCGCCGCGGGGAGACGATCGCGAGCCTGACCTGCGAGACCGGGTCCGGCCTCACGCTGCGCGGGCTGGGCGCCGGGCAGTGGCAGAGCTGGGACCTCGAGACCCACGCGCTCCGGGAGCTCGGTCCCGGCGTCAGCTTCGGCGTCGACGGCCCCGTGGTCCGGGTGACCAACGGCTCTTCGCGCGTCATCGAGCGCGCGGTCTTCATCCAGTCCGACCGCGAGCCGGTCGTGGTGGGCTTCGGCGAGATCGGCCCCGGCAAATCCGGCGAGGGGAGGATCGACGGCCCGCGCGTCTCGGCCGCGGCGGCGCTCGGCCTCGAGCCCGACTCGCTCGGAGACCGCCTGCTCCGCACCTGGCTGGAGACGGCGACCCGCCGCCTCCGCCCCTTCGATCCGATCGAGGAGAAGAAGCAGCGCTTCCTGCTCTGCGTCCTGAAGAACGAGGGCGAGCCCGTCCGCGTCGACGCCCGCGTCTCCGACCGCAGCCGCGCGATCACCCTGCTCCACGTGGCGGAGGGGCCGTGATCGAAGTCGAGAACCTGACCAAGAGCTACGAGGGCCACTGGGCGGTCCGCGGCGTGAGCTTCGGGGTCGCCGAAGGCGACATCTTCGGCTTCATCGGACCCAACGGCGCCGGAAAAACCACGTCGATCCGCATCATCAGCACGCTGCTCGACCCGACCTCGGGCAGCGTGAAGGTGGGCGGCCGCAGCGTCACGGGCGACGCCGAGGCCGTCCGCCGCCTCATCGGCTTCATGCCCGACAACTTCGGCGTCTACGAGCGGATCACCGTCTGGGAGTACCTCGACTTCTTCGCCGCCGCCTACGGCATCGAACGCCGGGCGCGCGCCGCGGCGATCGAGGGGATCATGGAGCTCACCGACCTCGTCGAGCTCCGCGACCGCCTCACGGGCGAGCTCTCCAAGGGCATGCGCCAGCGCCTCTGCCTCGCCAAGACGCTCGTCCACGATCCCAAGGTGCTGATCCTCGACGAGCCCGCCAACGGGCTCGACCCGCGGGCCCGCATCGAGTTCCGCGCGCTCCTCAAGGAGCTCCGCTCGATGGGCAAGACGATCCTCATCTCGTCGCACATCCTGACGGAGCTCTCCGACATCTGCACCTCCGTCGCGATCCTGGAGAAGGGCAAGGTGGTCGCGTCGGGGCCGATCGGCGCCATCCAGAAGGCGCTGCAGCCCGGCCTCGCGTTCCGCCTCGAGGTGCTCGGCGGGGCGGAGACCGCGCGGGCCGCCTTCGAGGGGCTCCCCCACGTGGGGACCCTGGGGGTCGAGGGCGACGCGATCCGCTTCCAGTTCTCCGCCGGCCGCGAGGAGATCCCGGAGCTGGTCCGCGCGCTCGTCGCCCGCGGCGTGCGGATCACCGGGCTCCAGGAGGAGAAGACGGACCTCGAGAGCCTCTTCATGCGGCTGACGAAGGGCGAGGTCACGTGAACGGCGCGCCGGCGCCCGTCCGGGAGCCCCTGCACGCCCGCGTCGCCGGGGCCCTGGAGAGGGCCTTCAACCCCATCATGCTCAAGGAGCTCCGGGCGAGCCTGCGCGGCCTCCGCTTCTTCGTCTCCCACCTCGTGATCCTCTGCCTCTTCGCCGCGGGGCTCCTGATCGCGTTCATCGCGATGATCCCGACCCGCCCCGGAGGCTACGACGATCCGGGCGATCCCTCGGAGGTCGGCCGCAAGGTCTACCTCATCACCCAGTTCCTCCAGCTCGGCGTCGCGTTCCTGGTGGTCCCGGGTCTCGCCGCGACGTCGATTTCCAGCGAACGGGAGAGCCTGACGCACGACCTCCTGCTCACGACGACGATGACCGCGCGCCAGATCGTGTGGGGGAAGTTCACGGCGGCGATGACGCAGGCCTTCACGATCTTCGTCTCGATGGTCCCCCTGGTCAGCCTCTGCTTCCTCTTCGGCGGCGTGACGGTCTACCAGATCCTCGCCAACTACGCGTTCCTCTTCGCCCTCTCGACCGCGATGATCGCCTACGCCCTCTCGATGTCGGCCAGCGCGCGGACGACGCAGCGCGCCGTCGGCTCCGTGTACGGCCTGACCCTGCTTGGCGGCGGCGTGGCCTGGGTCGGCATCTCGTCGCTCTGGGACAGCAGGCTGATGCCCGCCATCGCGGTCGCCTACGGCTTTCTCCCGCCCTTCGACGCCTCGCGCTCCGGCACGCTCACGATCGCGGACCGGGTCCTCTACCTCCACGTCGTGCCCGGCTTCCTCTGGGCCGCGACGACGTCTCTCTTCTTCATCAACGCGACGAACCGGCTCAAGCCGCTCTTCGCGAACCGGTCGACGCCGCTGCGGATCTACTTCGTCTCGGTGCTCTTCGCCGCGGGCGGCGTCGTCGGCCTCGTGCTCTACCAGTCGCTGCCGCCCTCCTCCCCCGCCGACGACCGCTCCTACGCGATGATGGGCTACTCGATCGTCTCGCTCACGGCCTCGCTCCTGGGCGCGCTCTTCGCCTGCGAGGAGCCCTTCCCGCCGCCCCCGAAGACGCCCCCTCGCCGCCTCCTCTCCCTCTTCATGCCCGGATCCAACTCGGGCGCGGGCTTCACGGTCGCCTCCGTCGCCCTCTTC
>JACQFK010000159.1 GCA_016200125.1 Planctomycetota bacterium | reverse complement strand
GGGGTTCTGGCCGAGCCCCGGCTGGAGGACGCAGCCCATGAAGACTTCGTCGACGGAGGCGGGAACGGCGTCCGCCCGGCGCAGGGCCTCGCGGACGGCGAGGGCGCCCAGCGCCGGGGCGGGGAAGGAGCTCAGGCCACCCATGAACTTTCCGATGGGCGTCCGGGTCGCCGAGACAATCCAGGCTTCGCTCACGGTGCTATTCTCAGCCTTGGGCGAAAGTCCGTCAAGGGAAGCTCCAAACAGACGTGAACTTTTTCCGCGCTCGCCGGTTAGAGCGTACGGATAGGGCGACCCCCCTCCTCCCTCGGTATGGACACCCTCCACCGGACAATAGTGATCGGCGATCTTCATGGTTGCCAGGATGAAGCTCTCGAGCTTCTGGATAGCCTGGCGGTGACCGTGAACGATCGCGTCATCTTCGCGGGCGACCTGGTCGACCGCGGCCCGAAGCGGAGGGAGTGCGTCGAGCTGGCGATGACCCACTCCTGCATCCTGGGCAACCACGAAGAGAAGCACCTGCGGATGCGGAAGCAGGGCCGGGCCGACCTCATCCCCGACCATGCGGAGACGCGGCGCGTGCTGGAGGAGCGGCACTTCAAGTACTTCGAGACGCTCCCGCTCTTCATCCGGATCCCCGAGGCGAACGCGGTGGTCGTCCACGCGGGCGTCCTGCCCTGGCGGACGATCGAGGCGCAGTCGCCCCAGATCCTGCTCCACGGCCAGTGCATCCGGCCTCCGGAGACGAAGACCTGCTGGCCCTCCAAGGCGCCGGCGGACTGGACCTTCTGGACGAACCACTGGAAGGGCCCGGAGCGGGTGATCTTCGGCCACACGGTGCTCGACCGGCCCCTCGTCAGCGAGTGGGCGGTGGGCATCGACACGGGCTGCGTCCACGGCCGCTCGCTGACCGCCGTGGTGCTGCCCGAGTGGCGCATCGTCTCGGTGCCGGCGCGGAAGGCCTATTGGGGGCCGAAGGGCGGGGGAGTGGCGGAGTACGACGTCATGGACGGGGTGAGGTGCTTCTCGTAGGAACGAAAGCCGAAAACCGGGAAGAGGGGGTCAGCGGGGGAGGTCGAGGACGATGTCGTTCGACAGGGCGGATTCCCAGTTGCCCGCGCCGCCCTGGTCGATGCCGTCGCGGCCGACGCTCCAGACCCTGAGACGGCCTTCCTTCACGGCATGGAGCAGCTTTCCACCGAAGGGGTCGTCGAGATCCAGGACTTCTCCGCTGCGCCGGTAGTGCGCGCCCGCCCGGAGGAGTCGCAGGTGAGCCCGTGCGGAGCGAAACCGGGATCCGTCCTCGAGGTAGCTGGGAGACAAGGTGAACGCCGGGGGGAGCGGGCTTCCCTGGATTTCCGACCGGATCTGGGCGATGAGCCGTCCCGACTCGGGCCAGGGTTTCCGATTCGCCTCCCCGGCCCGACTGAGCCATTGGTCCCATCGCTCAAACGAGGTTGCCGCCGCCATCCGGGATGAGAACCCGAACCTCCAGGCCTGGAGCCACGCCATCGGGCCTGAATCGCGGCTGGCGCCCAGAAAGCAGGAGCCGATCCAGGGGGCCTTCAAGTGCTGCATGCCCTCGTAGCGTGGGAAGGATTGGTCGAGGATGACCAGGGACGACTCGAGTTCGGCGATCACCCCGGGTCGCGGAGAGGGGGCTTCAAGCAGGTCCCGAAGTTCCGCGAAGGCCATCTCCAGGCAGTAGAGGCTGTTGCTTGCCGGAATCCAGTCCCCGACCTCGCCGAGATCCCGCCCGAACTGGCAGAGAGCCAGGTGGAGCCGGAGGGCTTCCTCGGACTTCCCTTCGCTCGTCAGCGCGCGGGCTTTCAGGATGGAAAGCTGAGCGGCGACCTCCCAGTGCCGGAGCTCGTACAGCAGGCTCTCGACCGGCGGCGGGGAGGCCATCCGAGGGGCTCCTTGCCGCAGGTGCTCGAAGACGGAACCGTGAGCCGCCAGCGCGGCCTCGCCGAAGGCCCGGTCGGCGTTCTGAGTGCGGTCGAGAAGGCCGATCAGCTTCTCGGATTCCTTGAGCTTGCCGGCCTCGCTCAGCGCCTTCCGGTAGTCGTCCCAGGCGTTCCCCGGCTCTCCGCCCCCCCGGCCCGGGTCCCGGGCCCGGGGATCGGCCCGGATGGACTCCAGCCTTTCCTCCATCCGGGCGGCGTTTACGTGCGGATTCCTAGTATCCCTTGCCCGCCGCGCGCTCCTTCATCTTGAGCTGCGAGATGGTCAGCAGGATCTCGTTGATCTGGCGGTCCATCTGCTCGTCGTGCGGGATCTTCATCGCGCGGTTCAGCCACTCGAGCGCGTTGGGGTAGGAGAGCTCCACCGCCCACATGCGGCCCAGGCGGTAGTAGACCTTCACGAGGATCGCGTCGATCTGGCGCTCGAACTCCTTCGCCTTCTTGATCGTCTCCAGGTCGTTCGACTTGAGCAGGTACTCGACGTTCCGGTGGGCGTTCTGGAGCGTGATGTCGGCGCTCTTCCAGGCCCGCTCGGCCTTGGTCAGGTTCTTGATCTCGCCGTCGAGCCCCTCGAGGAAGAACTTGCCGCCCTCGTCGATGAGCTCGGCCGTCTTGGAGACGATGTCCTTCTCCTGGCCCTCCTTCATCGCGGCGACCTTCTTCTCCTGCTCGTTCTTCTTGTCGCCCAGCTGGGCCTTCTTGTCGGCGTTCTCCTTCGCGATGTCCTCGGCGATCTTCGCGACGAGCTGCTTCGCCTCCTGGAAGTAGGGGGTGTCGGAGTACTTCTCGATGATCCCCTGGCAGAGCTGGTTCGCGGCGTCGTATTTCTTCTCGGCGGCCAGGCGCTTGGCCTCCTCGAACTTGGAGCGGGCGTCCTCGTTGTGGGCCTCCTCGCGCCGCTTCTTGGCCTTCTCCTCGAGGGCCTTGTCGAGCCGCGCCGCCTCCTCGAACTCCTTGGTCGCGGCGTAGTAGAGGCCGTTCGCCATGCAGAACTCGCCCAGCGCAAACCGGGCTTCGCCGTTCGTCTTGTCGATCCGCTCCAGCCGGAGCTTGTAGACGGAGTAGGGGTTGAGCTCCTTGAGCGAGATGCGGCGCTAGTCCTTCTCGCCGTTCACCAGGATTTCGACGGTGTCCGCTTCGAGCTTCAGGATCCGGCCGACGAGGATGCCGCCGTCCCTCTTCTGGAGGACGTCGTCCGGTTTCTTGTCCTGCGCGGTCGCCGGAAGCGTGAGGATGGCCAGAGCCACAGCTCCCCGGAGGAAGCGCTTCATACCCTGCTCCTTCTTCGAGTTCGACCCGCTGGATACTAGACGCGCCCGGACCAAGTATACCCTGCTACTAAGTTAATGACTTCCGGAAGGGTTTCACAGCGTAGAATGGCGCCCATGCTGTCCATCGCCGGGCTGGCCACGGCCCTGCCTCCCCACGTCGTGACGCAGGCGGAGGCCCTGGAGCTGGCCCGGCGCGTTTACGCGGGCCGCGAGGATCTCCTCAAGCTGCTTCGCGTCTTCCCGGCCTCCGGGGTCGAGCGGCGCCATACCGCCTTCCCCCCCGACTACTACCTTCGCGAGCGATCCTTCGAGGAGCGCAACCGCGACTTCGTGGAACAGGCGGTCGCGCTCGCCGGGAAGGCCGCCGCGGACGCGCTCCGACGCGCCGGGGTCCGCCCGGCGCAGCTCGATCATCTCTTCGTGGTGACCACGACCGGGCTGGCGACGCCGAGCCTCGACGCGCTGCTGGCGCCGCGGCTGGGCCTCCGGAGCGACGTCCGCCGCTGGCCGCTCTTCGGGCTGGGCTGTGCGGGCGGCGCCGGGGCCCTGACCCGGGCGGCCGACGTCCTGCGCGGCGCGCCGTCGCAGAAGGCCCTGGTGGTTTCGGTCGAGCTTTGCGGCCAGGTGTTCTCTACCCGGGCGGCGACGCCGACGGACGTGGTGGGCGCGGCGCTCTTCGGCGACGGCGCCGCGGCGGCGGTGCTGGCGGAGGGCGCGGGTCCGCGCCTCCTCTCGACCCGGAGCGTCCTTTACGAGGGCACCGAGCATCTCATGGGATGGGCCTTCACGTCGGACGGCATGCGGCTCCGGCTCTCCAAGGAGGTCGCCGACTTCGTGAAGGAGAGGCTGAAGCCCGTCGTCGAAGGATTCCTGAAGGACTCGTCCGTCACGATGGACCGGATCGCCCACTGGGTCCTCCACCCGGGGGGCCGGCGGATTCTCGAGACCTACCGCGACGCGTTCGGGCTGGACGACCGGGCGCTTCAATGGACGCGCGGCTCGCTCGCCCGGGTGGGCAATCTCTCGAGCGCGTCCGTGCTGTTCATCCTGGCGGATCTGATGGAGGGCGGCCGCGCCCGTCCGGGGGAGCGAGGACTGATGTGCGCACTGGGCCCGGGGTTCGCGTCGGAACTGCTGCTGCTCGAATGGTGACCTGGGACGCGGTCGTCGTGGGCGGGAGCGTGGCGGGATCGACGGCCGCCCGCGAGCTCGCGCGCCGCGGCCTGAGGGTCGAGCTGCTGGAGCGCGCCCGCTTTCCGCGGCCCAAGGCCTGCGG
>JACQFK010000158.1:1196-9764 GCA_016200125.1 Planctomycetota bacterium | reverse complement strand
CGAAGGTAGTCGATGACGGAGTCGAGCGGCGCGTTGGTGAAGTCGAGGGTGACCTTGATGTTGTTGAGCTTGCTCTCGTACTCGTTCTTGACGCTGTCCTGCCCGAACGCCGTGCCGCAGGAAACCGCCAGGGCCGCCAGGATCGCGAGCGTCTTCATGGGACCTCCTTAGGTGAGCCGACCGAACTCAATTCCGTCCGCCGATCGCCTTGAGCCAGGCTTCCTTGTCCTTGCCGAAGTCCTTCTGGGTCTCCTGGCGCAGGAACCGGAGCGCCTCCTCCCCCAGCTCGGGCGAGTCGAGCAGGTCGACCACCGCCGGCAGAGGGAATTCTATCTCAAGCTTCTTCACGATTTCCAGTGCGTGGCGCTGAATGTCCACGTTCGTCGAGTGGAGCAGGGTCACGACCGAGTCGACGATCTTGCGCTGGGCCTGCAGGTTCAGGCGGTTGAGCTTGCGGAGGACGTTCATCGCCCAGCGGTCCTGTCCGTCGACGGCGAGCGACACCGTCACGGGAACCAGCTCGTCGTCGCTGTTCTCGGTGCCGGGCTCGCTCAGCATCCAGGGGCCGCCGGGCTCCTTCTTCTGCTGGAAGCGGGCGAGGACGCGGTCGCGCGTGGGGGCGTCGGCGAGCTTGAAGAGCAGGGAGGCCGCGGCGAACTGCAGCTTGCCGTCGCTGCTGTCAACCAGCGATTCGAGGTTGCCCAGGGCTTCGGAGCCGCCGGCCTTCAGCTTGAGTTCGAGGGCCACCGAGGGTTTCTCGGAGTACTCGCGGACCGCCGCCAGGACCTGCTGGGCGCCTTTCGGAGGAAGCGACAGCATCCAGAGGCAGGCGATGCCGATGATCCCGGCCGCGGCGGCGACCCCCCAGATTCGGAACGGCGAGCGGCGGGAGCGGGCGCGGACCGACAGCAGGAAGCGGTCGGCGTCAGGAGTCGCGCCGATAGGGACCGACTTGAGGACGCCTTCGAGCTTGCGCAGGCGCTCCAGCTCCGCGCGGCAGGCGGCGCAGGAGGCCAGGTGGCCGTCCACCGCGGCGCGGGCGGCCTCGTCCAGCTCGCCGTCGAAGTATTCGTCGAGACGCAGGTCCGCGCAGTTCATAGATACCCCTTCAGCTCCTCTTTGAGCCGCTTGCGGGCCAGGGAGAGGTTCATCTTCACGTCGTCGTAGCTGCAGCCGATCGCGGCGGCGATCTCGCGGTAGTCGAGGCCCTGGTAGAGGTGGAGGGTCAGCACCTCCCGCTGGCGGTCGGGCAGCCGCTCGACGCGGGTTTTCACGACCTCCTCGAGCTCCGAGGCGTGCATCGAGGACTCCTCGACGTTCGCCGACTGGCGCCGCTCGGTCTCCTCGCGCACGACGGCGAGGCGCGCCTCGGCCCGGCGGGTGCGCCGCAGCCGGTCGCGATACTGGTTGATGAAGATCCGGTAGAGCCAGGACTTGAAGCTTGACTCCCCGCGGAACCCGCGGAGGGCCCGGTAGGCGTTCACGAAGCCCATCTGGGAGAGCTCCTCGGCCTCCTGGGCGTCGTGGGTCAGTCTCAGACAGAAGCTGTAGGCGTCTTTCATATACTTGCGGACGAGGGTCTCGAACGCCGACTCCTCGCCGCCCTGGAACTTCAGAACCAGCTCCGCGTCCACCATCGCGTCGCCCTCGCTCATCCTTCCGTCGATTGGACGCTGCATGGTTCTGATCGTAAAAAAGAAAGCGGGGATTCCCGCGTTATTCCGGGCGGGGCCCGGGCGGCGGGGTTCCGGGCTTTTCGGAAATCCTGCGCGTCGCCGCTTGTGGTCCGCCCCGCGGAGACGTAAGATAGACGCCAGCCATGATGGACGGATTCTCTTTCAGCGAAATCATCCTCATCATCATCATTGCCATCATCATTTATGGCAAGGACCTTCCGCAGGCCGCGCGAAAGATGGCGACCCTCTATTCGAAGTTCAAGCGCCAGCTGTCCGACGTGCGCGAGGAGATCTCGCGCCAGATCCCGATGGACGACATCAAGGATTCGATGAATGTCGACCTCCCCAGCGGCCCGGGCGGCGAGCCGCCCAGCACCCCCTCGCTCCTCACCTGCTCCCCCTCCGAGAGCAACGTGCTCCTCACCTGGAACTCCTCCGTGGGCGCGTCGACCTACACGATCCGCCGCTCGACCGGTCCTCAAGATCCCTGGCTCATCATCGCGATGAACATCCCTGAACTCGCCTGGACCGACACCGACGTCCAGCCGGGCAAGACCTATCACTACGTGGTCACCGGCGTGAACAGCACCGGCGAGAGCGGCAATTCCGACGAGGTCATCGCCGTCATCCCCGGGGTCGCGCCCGCGGCGCCCCCCGCCGACGGCTCCGCCGCCGTGAAGGCGGCCGACGCGGTCGCGGACGCCGCCGCCGCGACGGCTCCCCCGCCGGAGCCCCCCAAGACTCCCGAAGCCGCGGCGCCGGCCCCGGCCAACGGCAACGGCGAGCACCCCAAGGAGACGCCCGTCGCCGGGGAAACGGGCGCGCCCGCCGCCAGCCCCGCCTCCGAGGCCAAACCCTCCTGAAAACGGAAGGCCCGGCTAACTCGTATTAGTAAAGTGAGGAGCGAGCTTCGTCTTTCCATCCTGGCGCTTCTCCTCAGCCTGCCCGCCGGCGCTCCCCAAGAAAAGCCGTCTCCCCGCGACAAGGAGTTCGAGACCCAGGTCCGCCCCCTGCTGGAGACCTACTGCTTCGGCTGCCACGGCCCCAAGAAGCAGAAGGCCAAGGTGGATCTTTCGACCGCCCGCGGCGAAGGCGAGCTCGCGCGGAACCAGCCGATGTGGATCCAGGCCGCGAAGCAGCTCAAGACCCGCGCGATGCCGCCCGACGACGAAAAGAAGCAGCCCTCCGATGCGGAGCGCGAGAAGCTCATCGCCTGGCTCGAGGGGGCGATGGACCGCATCGACGACCGCGCCCCGCGCGATCCGGGCCGCGTCACGATCCGCCGCCTCAACCGCGCCGAGTACAACAACACCCTCCGCGACCTGGTCGGCCTGGATCTGCATCCCGCCGACGACTTCCCGCTCGACGACGTGAGCGAGGGCTTCGACACCCTGGGCGACGTGCTCTCGCTCCCGCCGCTCCTGCTCGAACGCTACGTGGAGGCCGCCGACCGCGTCCTCGACCAGGCGATGGTCACGGAGGGCCCGGCCGCGCTTCTGGAGAAGAAGGTGGAAGGGGCGGCGCTGGCGAAGGACGGCGTGAAGGACGGGGTCCTCGACCTGCCCTTCGAGCGGGAGGTCTCGACCCGGATCTCCGTGCCGGCCGGCGGGCGCTACGAGGTCCGCGTCCGCGCCTCGCAGAAGAAGGCGGCCGAAGGCGCCGCGGTGCTCGTGGTCTTCGTCGACGGCGTGGACATGGCCCTGATCCGCGTCCAGGCGGAGCAGGGGAAGCCCGAGATCTACTCCGGGACCTTCACGCTGCAGGCCGGCGAGCGGAAGCTCGCCCTGCGGCACACGCCCCACCGGGCGGCCAACAAGGGCGACGTCATCCCGGACACCCATCTCTTCCTGGAGAGCTACGAGATCGCCGGGCCGGAGCGCAGTCTCAGCCACCGGCGGATCTTCGGCGTCGAGGGCGAGGACCGCGAGTCGGCCCGCAGGATCCTCGACCGCTTCGCCGCCCGCGCCTTCCGCCGCCCCCTCGGTCCCGGGGAATCCGACCGCCTCCTCGCCCTCTATGACGCGGCCCGCAAGAAGGGCAAGGGCTTCGCGCCCGCGGTCCGCCAGGGGCTCTGGTCGATCCTCGTCTCGCCCCACTTCATCTTCCGGGTCGAGCGGGACGGCAGCGACCGCGACGAGTCCGGCGCCTGCCGGCTCAACGACTGGGAACTGGCGAGCCGGCTCTCCTACTTCCTGTGGTCGACGATGCCCGACGAGACGCTGCTCGACCTGGCGGCCAAGGGAAAGCTGCGCGATCCCGCGGTCCTCCGGGAGCAGGCGAAGCGGATGCTCGCCGACCCCAAGGCCCGCGCGCTCAGCGACAACTTCGCCGGCCAGTGGCTCGGCCTGCGGAAGCTCGACACGATCCAGCCCGACCACGGGATGTTCCCGTCCTTCAACGAGACGCTGCGGCGGGCGATGATCGACGAGCCCTGGATGTTTTTCGACCGGCTGATGCGCGACGACCGATCCATCCTGGAGCTGGTGGACGCCGACTACAGCTATCTCAACGAAGCGCTGGCCAGGCACTACGGGATCAAGGACGTGAAGGGCGACGCGATGCGCCGGGTCGAGCTCAAGGACCCCAACCGCGGCGGGGTCCTCACGATGGCGGGCATCCTCACGCTCACCTCCCATCCCACGCGCACGAGCGCCGTGAAGCGCGGAAAGTGGATCCTGGATGAGATCCTCGGCGCGCCGCCGCCTCCGCCGCCGCCCAACGTGCCCGAGCTCAACGAGGCCTCGAAGGACCGGCCCGACGCCAAGACCCTCTCGCTGCGCCAGCGCCTGGAGCTCCACCGCTCGGATCCCCAATGCTTCGGCTGCCACAAGCGGATGGACGTGCTGGGGCTGGGCATGGAGAACTACGACCCCATCGGCCGCTGGCGGGAGAACGAGAACGGGAAGCGCATCGACGTCGCGGGCACGCTGCCCGCCGGGGAGAGATTCTCCACGCCCGGCCAGCTCAAGAAGCTGCTCGCGGGCTGCAAGGAGGACTTCGCCCGGGCCCTGGCGGAGAAGATGTTCGTCTTCGCGCTGGGGCGGGCCACCGAGCGCTGCGACCGCCGGGAGATCCGCCGCGTGGTAGAATCCCTCCGGCGAAACGACTACCGGTTCTCCGCGTTGATAGAAGAAGTGGTGACGAGCTACCCGTTCCGGCACCGCCGGCTGCCGTCCCGAGAGGAGTCGCGATGAAGACGATTTCGCGCCGCACGATGCTCCGCGGCGCCGGCGCGGCGGTCGCGCTGCCCTTCCTCGACGCGATGAGCTTCGGGCCCTCCTCCGCCAAGGCTGCGGAGGGCAGGCAGGACAAGCCCGCGCGGCCCGTCCGGATGTGCTTCTACGTCGTCGGCGGCGGCGCCTACCTGCCCTACTGGACGATCGACGGCGCCGCCCGCGCCACGCCCCTCGAGCCCAAGAAGGCGGTCGAGCACCTCGGCCCCGCCTTCGAGCGGAACGAGCCGATCGGCGAGCTGTCGCCCAGCCTCGAGCCGCTCGCGAAGGTCAAGAAGGACGTCCTCATCCTCGGCGGCCTCACGCTTTCCAGCGCCTTCGGCTTCGAGGACGGCCACTCCGCCGAGGTCGGCGCGCTCCTGACCGGCGCCCTTTTCGCCAAGGACAAGCTCCAGTGCGGCATCTCCGTCGACCAGGTCGCCGCGCGCCACTTCGACGGCAAGACCTGCCTCGACGCCCTGGTCATCGGCCTCAACGGCGGCCGCCCCGGCGGCGCCAAGGGGCTGGGCCGGGTCTACGCGCAGCACTATTCCTGGCGCTCCGCCACGACGCCCACCGGCGAGGAGCGCAATCCGAAGCTCGTCTTCGACCGGCTCTTCCGCGGCCGCGATGCGGGCAAGAAGGGCGCCGAGGCCGACGCCGACCGGCGCAGCGTGCTCGACAGCGTTCTCGAGGAGGCGAAGCGGCTGCAGTCGACGGTCGGCGGCTCCGACCGCCACAAGCTCGACGAGTACCTCACGGCCGTGCGCGACGTCGAGAAGCGGATCGAGTTCGCGTCGAAGCGCCTGCCCGATCCCCAGGCCCCCGCCTTCGACGCCGGGGGGATCAAGGAGATCGAGAGCCGGATCCCGGCCGAGAAGGGGATCCCCGAGAGCTACGTAGACTACGACCGGCTGATGATCGACCTGATCGCGCTTGCGTTCCAGACGGACACGACCCGCGTGGCGATGCTCTCGCACACCGGCTACCGCGCCTATCCCGAGGTGGGAGTCAAGCGCGGCCACCACGACCTCCAGCACCACGAAGGCGACCCCGAGAAGCGCGAGGAACTGCGCAAAGTCGACACCTTCAATGTCGGGCTCTTCACCTATGCGATCGAGAAGTTCGGCTCTGTGCGCGACGGCGAGGGCACGCTGCTCGACCAGTCCATGCTGATGTACGGCTCGGGCATGTCGAACGGCAACCGGCACTCCCGCGAGAACCTGCCGATCCTGCTGGCGGGCCGCGCGGGCGGCACGATCACGACGGGGCGCTATCTCGACTACAACTGGAAGAAGATGACGCCGCTGTCGAATCTCTACGTCGAGATGCTCAGCCGGATGGGGATCTCGACCGCGAAGTTCGGCGACAGCACGGGCGGCCTGGCCGGCCTGGCCTAGTCGTCCCCTTCAAGCTCCGCCAGCCGCTCATCCACGGAGAGCCATCCCTCGTCCAACGTGAGTTCGATGCGGCATTCCAGGGCCTCCTGGAGCCGGTTGAAGCGCGCCTCGAGCGCCTGGAGCAGCTCTTCGATCGCCCGGGCTTCCGCGTCCGTCATGCCTTTCTTCCCTCCCTGCATGACGAAAGTATCGTTCAGGAGTATGCCATCTGAGGACACACAGGGTCGGGCGCGCCGCCGGAGAATCTAGCGGAGCGCCTTTCGCGCGTTCTTGGGGAGCTCGGCGGACAGGCGGCTCCAGCGCCGAAGAATCGCCTCACGGTCCAGATTTCCCTCCGCCAGCACGAAATCGGCGTTGAGGCGCCGGGCGAGCGCCTGGCAGGACCGGAGGTCGCCCCCTCCCTCGAAGCTCAGCAAGCCCCCCGCCCACCGGGCGCCGTGGAAGCGCCCCAGCATCGCCGGATCCAGGACCCCGATGGGAAGTCCCAGGTCGCGGAAAAGAGGTTGAGCGCCGGTGACCGTGGCCAGGTCCTCCAGCTCCAAAGTCGATTCCACCGCCGCCACGAGAACCGGGAATTGAAGCGACCGGACCTCCGCCCGCAGCGACGCCAGTCCCCCCGGATCGATCCGGGCGACCACGAGCAGAAGCGGACCTCCCCGTCCCGGCAGCTTCTTCAGGGCCGCCACCAGCGGGAGGCAGCTTTTCGGATCGAGCAACTCTTCCCAGACGACTACGCGGCCGTCAAAGGCTCCGCTGCCGGGGGAAGCTGCGACCTCGACCGCCTCAAGAACGGGGCCTCCGGCTTCCGTTTGAGGCAGATTGAACGCGGCGGCCACGGCCGAATCCCGCTTCTTCCGCCACAGATCGAAGGCTTCCCTCAGGGGTCCGGCCGATCGGGGCACCACCAGATCCTCGCATCGCGAGGCAGGAATCGAACGCCCCGATGCCGTCCACAGCCAGGTCGACCCCGCTGTCGCAACGACCCGCGAGGCGGGGACATAGCGGCGGGCCTCGGCCAGCTCGCCCGGCGAGGAGAGCAGGGGCGCGTCCAGCAGGCGACCGATCATCGCCGCGTCTTCAACCCGCGCGACGGCGACCTGCGCCAATCCCCGCAGCTTTTGCACGACCAGCGCCGACTGCAGCAGCGGCGCCATCCGGTCGCAAAGGATCAGGACCGGGGACCGGACGGCGGATTCCGGCAACAGGCGGGCGCGCAGAAGACTCTGAGGGTCGAAGCCCGTCTCGGAGGGCCCGCGAAGGCCGGATGGAACCAGGCCGGAATCATAGACGGCGACGAGGGGCTTTTCCGCCTCCGCGAGGCGGAGATCGGCATCGGTGATGAAGAAAGGAGAGGCCAGTCCCGCCCGGAGGACCAGGCCGTCGGCGAAGACATTGGGCACGCGCGGGGGTTCCACGGGTCTCAGCCTCAGTCTACACCGGGGAGCGGGGGAATTCCGGTCTGAGCTCTCGTCCTACTTCTTCTTCGCGTCTTCGAGGAGGCGCCGGGCGTCGCCGATCTGGGGATGCTTCGGATAGGTCTTGATGATCTCTTCGAGGATCTCGGCGGCCTTGTCCTTCTTCCCCGCCCTCAGGTGCGACTCCGCCACCTGAAGCTTGGCCTTGAAGAACAGGTTCTCCACCTCGGCGTCGGGGATCGGCGCCGGCGGAGCGGGCTTGTCCTTCGGCGCGGCGGCGGCGCCCTTCCCCCCGTCGAACTGGACGTCGAGGTAGTCCTCGTAGATCGTCTCTTCCAGTCCGCGCCCCTTCACCTTGTACTCGCGCCGGGCGATCCTGAAGGTCGTGGGGTCGTACCAGATCTTCACGAGATCGATCGGCATCGGCTCGATGGCGGATTTCAGCTCGTAGGTGAGCCCCTGCATCCCCTTCCGGCTCTGGCCGACCTTGACGTTCTGCACCTGGAAGATCTGCTTCAGGTCGATGGAGGCCGAGGGATCCCGCCCCGCCGCCACCGCGCGGAACCCGTGCATCGCGAA
This sequence comes from Planctomycetota bacterium, assembly GCA_016200125.1. The sequence continues at coordinate 1,482 of JACQFK010000158.1, read as the reverse complement.
CATGCCCGTGAAGATGCCGATCCGCGACAGGTAGACGTTGTAGTTGCTCCGGCCGTTCTTCGCGTCGAAGATCCCCTCGACGCCCTGGTTGTTCACGCTCGACAGGACCCGCTTCCCGTCGCTCTCCTCCGCGAGGCTGATCCGCTGCCCGCTCTTGGATTTCAGCGTGGCGTTGAGCTTGACCAGGCCCCCTTCCTCGATCGTCAGCGAGCCCTGACCCGGGACCGCATCCTCGGCGGCGGCGTCGATGGTAAAGGTCACCCGGATCGTCTTCGCCCCTTCGATG
>JACQFK010000158.1:0-1179 GCA_016200125.1 Planctomycetota bacterium | reverse complement strand
CGGCTTCGATTTTCTTGAAGGTGTCCTCGGGCGTGTCCTGAAGAAGCAGAACGAGGGCCAGGATCGCGTTCATGTGAATATCCTACCCTGTGCGGGAGGAGCGCAGTCAGGATTTCTTGGGCGAGAGGATCGAGACGGCGTAGTTCTGCTCGTCGAAGTGCTCCCGCAGCCGCCGCTCCAGCGCGCCCGCGGAGAGCTTCGAGATGACCTGGGGGACCTGGAAGAGGTCCACGTTCCGCTGGACGCAGCCCATGATCAGGAACGCGGCGCCGTCGGGCGTGTCGAAGGAGCGGATGAACTTGCCCAGCCGCTTCCGCTTCGACCGCTCGAGGTCCTTCTGCTTCAGCTTCCCCTTCTTCGCCTTGTGGAGCTCGAGGAGGATCTCCTCCGCGAGCCTCTCGGGCTCGTCGGTCTCCGCGCCCAGGAGCGAGAAGCCGAAGGCGTCCTCGCTGTTGTAGGAGAACGAGAAGCTGTCGTCGATCAGGCCCGACTCATAGTGGCGGGTGTAGAATTCGCTGGAGCGGCCGAAGATCTGGTCCAGGACGACGGAGGACTGGATCTCGCGCTCGAGGGCCTTCGTCCCCGCGGGCTCCAGGTCCTTGAAGCCGACGAGCACCCGGGGCCGCGAAACCGCCATCTCCGCCCGAACCACCCGCTCCTTCACGCCCGCGGGCTCCGCGGGCCAGTGGCGCCGGATCGGCCCCCGCGCCTTGAAGGCCTCCGGCGACAGCGTCTTCTCCGCCACCGCGAAGGCCGCCTCGGGGTCGAAGTCGCCGGCCACGACGAGCACCATGTTGGAGGGGTTGTAGAACATCCGGTAGCACTTCTCCAGGAGGTCGCGGTCGATCTTCTGGATGTCGGACACCTCGCCGCCGATGTCGATGCGCACGGGGTGCACCGTATAGAGCACGCCCATCAGGTTCTTGTAGAGCCGGTGGTCGGGCGAGTCCTCGTACATCCGGAGCTCCTGCTCGATGATCAGCTTCTCCTTGGCCACGTTCTCCGCCTCGAAGTAGGGGGCGGAGACGAAGCCGGTCAGGAGCTCCAGGTTCTTCTCGAAGGCGCCGCTGGCTGTGAAGTAGTAGGCCGTGGTTCAGTAGTCGGTGAAGGCGTTGGAGGAGGCGCCGTACTTCCCGAATTCCATGAGGATGTCCTCGCCCCCCGCCTTCTTGAAGAGCT
>JACQFK010000157.1 GCA_016200125.1 Planctomycetota bacterium | reverse complement strand
GGCGGTCGCCGCGGGGCTTGAAGGGAAGCTGGGCCTCCTTGCCGCACTCGGCGCAGACCGTGGTGAAAAACTCGCGGGGAACGCCGCCGCCCCGGGGGCCGGCCCCCGCCCCGCCGCGCGGGGCTCCCCCGCCCTTCCGCTGCCGCTTCGCCTCGCGGCAGGGATTGCAGCGCTTCGGCTCGTTCTGGTAGCCCAGCGACTGGTGAAGCTCCTGCTCCGCGACCGTGTAGGTGAACTCCTGGCCGCACTCCATGCACTTCAGCTGCTTGTCCGTGAACGTCGACATGGCGGATGCCCTTTCCTCAACGGTTTCCTGGCCGCCCCGCCGCAAGGGCGGAGCCCGGGCCTGCATTCAAAGAGGGATCTGATTCGGTCGCCGCTGCCGGTGCCGGTGTGTGGACTTCCCTTCCCGGGACGATGGACAACCCCAACCCTTTTCCTATCGATGGACCGTCTATCCGATTATACGCCGGGTCCAGGGCGCGGGGCGCGATTATCTGCTAGACTTGGACCGTGCCTCGCAAACGCGTTGTTTGCATCGGAGGGGGAACCGGCCAGTCGCAGGTCCTCCGCGGTCTCGCCCGCTTCCCCCTCGACATCACCGCCCTCGTCGGCGTCACCGACAACGGGGGCCACAGCGGCCAGCTCCGCAAGATCTTCGGCATCCCCCAGGTGGGCGACATCCGCAACTGCCTCGCCTCACTCGCCGGGGACGACCGCCTGCTCGGCAACCTCCTCCGCTGGCGCTTCCGCGAAGGCGAGCTCGACGGGGTGAGCCTCGGCAACCTCATCGTCTGCGGGCTGATCCGCATGAAAGGCTCGCTCTCCGAGGCGATCGACGCCCTGCGCGTGGAGCTCGGCGTGCCCCACACGATCCTCCCCGTCTCCGACCAGTCGACCCACATCTGCGCCGAGCTCGCCGACGGCCGCATGGTGCGCGGCGAGTGGGAGATCATCGGCCGCTCCCCCCGCGTCCCCATCCGCCGCCTCTTCCACTGGCCCGTGGTCACCTGCCTCCCGGCCTGCATCCGCGCGATCGCCCACGCCGACCTCATCGTCTTCTGCCCCGGCTCCTTCATGACCGGGATCATCAGCGCCCTCCTCACGCGCGGGATCCAGACCGCCCTGCGCGTCTCCCGGGCGCTCAAGGTCCAGGTCGTGAACATCATGACCCACCCGGGGCAGACCGACGGCATGAGCGCGCGCGATCACATCGAGCAGCTCTCGATCTACCTGGGCACCTCGCCCGACGTGGCGATCGTCAACTCGAGGCGGCCCCCCGAGAAGTGGTCGCGCGCCTACCGCAAGGACGGCGCCGAGCCGGTGCGGCTCGACGTCGAGGGCCTGCTCGAGACCCGGGTCATCCAGGCGGACCTGCTGGAGCCCGAGGGCAAGGACGTCCTCACCCTCTACGCCCGCCCCGCCGGCCAGGGCATGATCGTCGGCCAGCACTTCATCCGCCACGACCCCGCCAAGCTCGGTCGCATCCTGCGGTCGCTCATCTAGAGAATACCGACTTCCTGGAAGGAGAGGTAGGTCGTCGGCGCGATCGACTGGACCCGCTGAAGCGCCGCCGACAGGGTCGACCCGTCGACCTGCGCGCCGCTGATCGCGCTCCAGATCGAGGGAAACATCTTCTCGAAGTGCTTCCGGTGGTGGTCGTTGATGAAATAGGCCGTGTCGCGAAAGGGGTTCGACACCATGCCGCGCGCCTCCGTTCCCAGCAGCTTCCGCTGGGCGCCGCTCCCCCGCATCGCGCGGTACTTCTTGATGTCGATCCGGATCTTCGCGTAGAGCTCGCAGAGGTCGCGCGAACTGAGCGCGAGCTTCTCAGAGATCGAGGTCCCGTGCTTCGAGAGGAACTTGTGGGCCAGGTAGGCGACGATCAGGCCGACCTCCGTCTTGAGCCGCATCACGCCGGTGTTGTGCGCGCCGGGCATCGGGATGAACTTGAAGTGCGTCTCGGAATCCTCGTCGTTGAGCGGGTCGACGACGACCGGCTTCATGATCTTCCGCGCCTCGTCCTCCTGGAACACGGCCGTGTAGTTGAAGCAGTTCCCCGGGATCGTGATCTGCTCGGGGCCGAAGTTGCCCGGGCCCGGCACCGGGTCCAGCGCGAAGATGTTGACCCGGATCTGCTTCGTGTCCGGGTCGGCCTGCATCGCGTGCGAAAGCATGTGGCAGGTGACCGCGCCGCGGCTCCAGCCCGCCATGTTCACGACCTCGATCTTCTGGTTCGAGCCCGCGTTGATCGCCTTGATCACGGCCATTGCGTGCTCGACGTTCTGCGTCCAGCCGAAGCCCGAGATCATCCCCTTGAGCTTGGCGAAGGGGGAGCTCAGCGATTTGCCGCTCACGGGATCGAAGGTGCCGGGCGTGCGGGCGGCGCTCTTCTTCCCCTGGGCGCTGCCCGGGCCGTCGTTGATCATCCAGTCGCGGTTCTCGCTTCCCCCGGTCCGCGAGGCCAGGCTGGCTACCAGCTCGTCGGTCTTTTCGCGGTTGAAGCCGGTCCCGCAGTTGTAGACGGTGAAGATGCGCGTCATGGAGCCCCCCTGGAATCCGGGACATGATAGGCCGCGGATTCGGCGAAGTCCCGAAGAGTTTTCGGGTAACCGGAGTCCGGGGCCGCAGTCCTAAGGGTGAATGGCGGACGATGCAGGCCAGATCCTCTCCCGGCTCAACTCGGGGAACCTGAAGGCGCGGCAGGCGGGCAGGGCCGCCATGCGCCGGAGGGATCGCATCCTCTCGGTCGCGATCCTCACCTGCGCCGACGAGCGCATCGTGCCGGAGGTCCTCTTCGACCAGCCTCCCGGAACCTTCTACACGGTGCGGATCGCGGGCAACGTCTTCTCGCCCGAGGCGGCCGGGAGCCTCGAGGTCGCGGTGGTCCGCCACCGCTGCCCGCTGGTCCTCGTGCTCGGCCACACGGGCTGCAGCGCCGTGCGGCTGGCGCATTCGAAGGACCGCTCCGAGGGATCGCTTTACGAGCTCTCGCGCCGCATCCGCCCCGCCCTTTCCGCCCTTCCGGCGGGCGCGACGCTCGACCAGGCCGTCGAGGCCAACGTCCTCCACACCGTGCGCGAACTGCGCGAGCGCTGCCGGGCGCTCCGGGAGCGCGAGGAGAGGGGGGAGCTGCGGATCGCGGGCGCGGTTTACGATCTGGAGACGGGCGCGGTCCGGATGCTCGGCTAGGGACCGACGGTCCGCTCGTCGCTGTCGATGACCCTGCCGCTCCAGTCCACGCACTCGAGGCTCCACTTCCGTCCGGTCAGGCGGACCCGCACGTAGTGGTGCACCTCGCGGGCGAACTTCGTCTCGGGCGTGAGGTCGCCCACCGGGTAGAGCGGCGCGCCGGCGCCGCCGGTCGTGATGTACACGACCTCCTTCCGCTCGGCCCGCTGATAGTTGTGGTTGTGGCCCTGGAAGACGACGTTGACCTTGCCCTCCTCGATCATCCGGCCGTAGAGGGCGTACATGCTCGACTCCTTGTCGAACACGAAGTCGTCGTCGGGGCAGGAGACGAGCGGATGGTGCAGCACGACGAAGCGGAAGCGCGCCTTGCTCTTCCGGATCTCCTCTGCGAACCAGGCGAGCTGCTTCGGATCCTTCCGCGGCTGCCAGTTGGCGTCCAGGATGAAGAACTGCGCCGGTCCGGCGATGAAGGTGTAGTAGTTCTCCGGCTCGGGCAGGACGAAGAGATCGAAGTACTGCTTCGCGCCGATCTCGTGGTTCCCGATGGAGGGCCAGAAGGCGCCGGTCCGGAGCAGCGGCGCCGCCGACTCGAAGAAGCGGTCCCAGCACTCCTCGATCGTCCCCTCGTCGACCAGGTCGCCGCTGTGGACCGAGAAGTCGGGCAGGTCCTTCGCGGCCAGCGCGGCGACGCGGGCCAGGCGCTCGTAGTAAGTCCGGCTGTCGCCCCAGGCGACGAAGAACAGGTCGCCCGCGGCGTCGGGCGAGGTCTTGAAGCTCGCGCTGAAGCCGCCCGGCTCGATCGAGTAGGAGTAGCGGGTGCCCGGCTTCAGGTCCTTGAGTTCGATCGCGTGGCGCCGGCCGCGTACCCCCGTGGAGGTCCTGCCGTCGCAGATCGCCTTGCCTTCGACCTCCTCCACCGTCTCGAAGCAGATCGTGGCCCGATCGGTCCCCACGGCCTGCACGTAGGGTCCCCGGCGGATCGGCCCCTCGACGGGAACCCGCCGGGTCTGATAGTCCTCCTGGAAGCGGAACGCGGGCTCTTCCGGAGGCGGCGGAGCGGGTCTTGTGACCACCGGCGGAACCGGAGCGTCGGAGGTGGGACGGCCGCAGGAAACGGCGGCCAGGAGAAGGAGCGGCAGCGCCCGGTGCATGCTGTCATATAGCACTCGCCGGACCGGGCGCGTCAACTCCTTAGTGCGGGCGCCTGCGCCGGGCGAGGAGCGCCGCGAGGGCCAGCAGCGCTTCCAGTCCGGTCAATCCGCAGCCGCCCCCGCCTCCACCGCCGCCCGAGGTCCCGACCCCCGCGGGCTTCGACAGCGGGTCCATCGGGTCGGTGCCCGCCAGATACTCTTCGAGATTCGTGTACCCGTCGCCGTCGGGGTCGCCCGACCCATTCTGCGAGGTCGTGTTTCCGAAGTGCGCGATCTCCCAGGCGTCGGGCAGCCCGTCGCCGTCGGCGTCCGCCGGAGCGTCGTTGTCGCTGATGTTCACGGTGGCGTTGGTCGACGCCCCCAGCGAGTATCCCGCTCCCGCCGTCAGCGTCAGGACGACGGTTTCGCCCGACTCCACGAGGGCGTCGTCGACCGGAGTCACCGTCACGATCGCGCTCGCCGAGCCGGCCGGAATGGTCAGCGGACTGGCCGAGCTCAACGCGTAGTCGGAGCCGGCCGTCGCCGTCCCGCCGACGGTGAACGCGACCGATAGCGCCGACCCGGTGGCCCCCGTGCGGGTCACCGTGAAGGTTCCCGTGCCGGGTCCCGTCTCGGACGCGGCCGAATCCGTGGCGGCAATCGTGACCACGGGCGTGTCGTTGTCGCTGATCGTGACGGTCGCGGTCGAGGGCGATCCCACGGTGTATCCCGCGCCCGCGGTCACGGTGAGGATGACCGTCTCGCTCGGCTCGAGGAGGGCGTCGTCCACGGGAGTCACCGTGACGGTAGCGGTCACCGAGCCAGCAGGGATCGTGACGCTGCTTCCGATCATCGAGTAGTCCGTGCCGTTTGTGGCCGTCCCGCTCACGGACAGGTTGACAGTGAGCGCGGAGGAGCCCGCCGTGCCGCGGGAAACGCTGAAGGTGCCGGTGTTCACGCCTGCCTCCGACGCATTGGGATCGGTGGCCGTCACCGTGATGCTGGGCGTGGGAGGCGGCGCGGCGCCCTTGACGATGGCGAAGGAATCGGCGATCGCCCCGGTCTCCCGCAGGAAGCGGGCGTCGAGACGGCTGCCGTTGACGTCCACGATCATCGAGCCCAGGTTGTTGAGCGAGACGTACATCGCGGGATGATTCAGCGTGCCGCCGCCCGTCTGGCCCGAACTGCCCGCGACGACATAGACGGCGCCGTCATGGGCCGGGGTCCCGGTTGATTTTTGGTAGGGGTTCGGGTCCTTGCCGCTGCCCCCGTCGAGCTTCATCGCGGCGCTGAAGGTGCCGGAGAGGCCGTAGTGGCCGTCAATCAGGAAGGACCGCTCGTAGGAATGGCTGTGGCCGCAGAGGACGAGGTCGACGCCGCCGTTCTCGATGATCGGGTTGATGTCCGTCCTCATCTTGGTCATCAGGCTGTCGGTATCCGAGTCGTGCGAGCCCTTGCTGTAGGGGGGATGGTGCCAGAAGACGATGATCCAGTCGCGCGTGGTGGCGTTGATGTCGTTGGTCACCCAGGTCTTCATCGTGGAGAAGGCGGTCGCGTCGGCGGGCACCTGGTAGGACTCGAGGCAGATGAAGTGGATGTTGCCGTAGTCGAAGGAATAGTAGGCCTCGGTGCCGGACGAGAGCCCGCCGGCCTCGC
>JACQFK010000156.1 GCA_016200125.1 Planctomycetota bacterium | reverse complement strand
GATCGAGCGCGTGCTGCGCCCGGCGGTGGCGTCCTGCGGTGCGGCGGAGATCGCCGGGGTGCTGGCCGTCCCCCTGGGGACCGTGCGGAGCCGGCTGGCGGAGGCCCGGCGGCGGCTCTCGGAACGGCTCCTGGGCGGATCCCGGGAGGCTGACCCCGACGAACGCAGCCGGCGCGAGCGCTGGAACCGCTTCTACGTCGACGCCTTCGCGCGGCTCTACGACGGCCGCCGGGACGAGTTCCTCTCCCACTATGCGCCCGGCATGGAGGTCGTCGCGGGCCGGAAGCGCTTCCCGGGACGCGGCAAGCTGGAGTTCGAGATCGACGGGGACCTGCGGACCGGCACCCTGACGGAGCCGGTCGAGGTGTTCAGCAGCGGCAACCTCTCGGTGCTGGACTGCCGGATTACCAATCCGCCCGAGGATCCCACCCGCTGTCCGACGGCGATGGCGCTGGTGATCTCCCGCCGGGGCGACCTCTGCCACCGGGTCTATCTGTATCCGGGGGAAAGGGTCCAGCTGCCCGCGGGCTAGAAATCTGCCGCCTGTCGCATTTTTTTCTCGAACTTCCGGCCCCCCTTCTGCATCCTTCTGGAAACCGAACGGAGGATTTCGAATATGAAGCGCATCATCGTCGTCCTGGGAATCCTGGCCGCGGCCGGGTGCAGCGGCGGATCGAAGCCCGAGCCCGCGGCGGCCAAGGGCGCCGCGCCGGAATGGAAGATGGAAGGCACGCGGATCATCGGCTGCTGCTGCCTCGCCCCCTGCCCCTGCCGGATCAACAAGCCCCCCACCCACTGCCACGGCTGCGACGGCATCGTCGTCGTCCACATCGAGAAGGGCTACGTCGGGCCCACGAAGATGGACGGCCTGGACTACGTCCTGGCGGGGAAGACCATGGGGGAGAAGCCCGAGGGCAACTGGGGCCTGGCCTACATCAGCGACAAGGCGACGGACGAGCAGTTCAACACCCTCAAGGCGATGTTCGAGGGCGAGCTTCAGGCCATGGGCCCCAAGGCGAAATACATCGTGGGCAAGATCGTCGGCTTCCGCAAGGTGCCGATCCGCTTCGAGCGCTCCGCCGACGGCCGCGAGATCAGCGGCGTCATCCCCGGCATCCTCGAGTTCAAGACGCGCTCGATCATCCTGCCCGGCCACAAGGAGCCGGCCACGAGCGCGGGCATCTTCGACGACTTCGGCGACCGCTTCGTCCACGCCGACGCGATCGTCAACAAGTACAACGACGAGAAGGCGGGCTACAAGTTCGACCTGACCGGCCGCCAGGCCAACCAGGCGGACTTCGTGCTGGACAGCATCCGCGCGGAGAAGGGCGGCATCGGCTGGGGCTGCTGGAGCGCCCATCCCGACTTCGGGACGAAGGACAAGTATCAGGAGAAGGCGATCGACCACCCCTAGGAACCGAATTTCGAATAGCGAATCGCGGGAAGGGGGACCGCTCCGGCCGGGATGCGTGATGCGTGAAGCGTGATGCGGTCTTCGAGTAAGATGGGGCCATGGCCCGCGACACCCAGCTCTGGATCATGGTCGACATCGAGACCAGCGGCCCCGTGATCGGCACCCATTCGATGACCGAGCTGGGGGCGGCCGTCGGTTCGCTGAAGGAAGGCGTGGTCGACCGCTTCGAGGCCTTGATCCGGCCGATCGGCAGCGCCGTGGTGGCCAGCCCCGAGTCCTTCGAGAAGGCGAAGAAGGGGGGGACGACGCCCGCCGAGGCGATGAAGCGCTTCGCCGACTGGAGCGCCCCCGAGCTCAAGAAGAAGGCGCTCTTCGTCGCCCGGCCCGCCGCCTTCGACTGGCCCTGGATCGTGTGGTACGCCTGGACCTACCTCGGCGGAAACCCCTTCGGCTTCAAGTCGGTCTGCGCGTCCTCCTGGTTCCAGGCGAAGGGAAAGAAGTTCGACGTCGAGCTGCCCCACGTCGCCGTCCAGGACGCCGAGATCCAGCTCCGGCATTTCCTCAAGGAGCTGTGATGGCCGCCGTGACGACCCAGGTCCTGACCGTCCGGGCGCCCAGGCGCGGGCTGCAGGACATCACCGATCAGATCGCCCGGGTCGTGGCGAAGGGCGGCGTCGCGACCGGGATGTGCACGCTGTTCATCCGCCACACCTCCGCGAGCCTGATCATCCAGGAGAACTACGATCCGAGCGCGCGCGTCGATCTCGAGACGTTCATGGACCGGCTGGTGCCGGAGGGCGCCTCGTGGATCACCCACACGCTCGAGGGCCACGACGACATGCCGTCGCACATCAAGTCGGTCCTGACCCAGGTGAGCCTCTCGATCCCGATCCTCGACGGCAAGCTCGCGCTGGGCACCTGGCAGGGGATCTATCTCTGGGAGCACCGCGATCATCCGAGCCCGCGCGAGATCCTGGTCTCGATATACTGAGGACCCATGGCCGACCTGTTCGAGCTGCCCAAGGACCTGCCGGTTCCGGAGGACGACGGCGCCTGCAAGCACCTGCCGGGGAGGGACCTGCCCGCGCTGTCGCTGCTCTCGACGGCGGGCCGGCGGGTCCGGTTGAACGAGCAGGCCCAGTCTCGGACGGTGTTCTTCTTCTATCCCCGCACGGGCCGGCCCGGCGCCGCCATCCCGGAGGCCTGGAACCAGATCCCCGGGGCGCGCGGCTGCACCCCCCATTCCTGCGCCTACCGGGACCTCTATGCCGAGTTCCGGAAGCTGGAGACCGCCGTGTTCGGCGTGAGCAGCCAGGACACGGAGTACCAGCAGGAGTTCGCCCGCCGGTCGAACCTGCCCTACGAAATCCTGAGCGACCTGGAGTTCAAGCTCACGGATGCGCTCCGGCTGCCCACCTTCCTGTTCGAGGGGACGCGGCTGATCAAGCGGCTGGCCTTCGTGGCGGAGAAGGGCCGCATCGCCAAGGTCTTCTATCCCGTGTTCCCGCCCGACAAGAACGCGGACACGGTCCTCGCCTGGCTGCGACAGGGGCGATGAACCGCCGCATCGCGACCGCCGCGGGGATCCTGTCGGGTCTCAGTTCGGTCGCAGCGCTGGTCTTCGGACTCCTCCGCCTTACGGCGTCGCCGGCGACGGGGCTGCTCCTGCTGGCCATCGGCGTCCTGACCATGGAGGGCGGCGTCTACCTGGTCCGCCACGCGGGCGAGCCTTCGGCGCTGTCGCTCAAGTCGCCGAAGGTGAGCGCGCTGATCTCGCTGCTGGGCCTGGGGGCCGGCGTGTTCGTCCTCGACGCGGCGCTCTCGCGGCCGCCGGAGGACGAGCGGGGCTGGCTCAAGTGGGCGCTCTTCGGGGTGGCGGCGCTGTCGGGCTGGATCGGGGTCCGGGCGGGCTGGCATGCGACGAAGGAGCGCAGGCCGGCGTAGGATAGGAACGGATGGAGAACCTCATGAAGCATTCGCTGATGGCGCTCGCGGCGCTGATGGCCTGCGGCTGTTCCTCGCCGGCGTCCCAGGAGGGCGCGGCCTCGGGATGGATCGACCTGATGCCCGGCAAGGACTTCAAGGGCTGGAAGCGGGTGCCCATCGATCCGCTTCAGTCGAAGGCCGTGTGGAGCCACTCGGCGGACGGGACGCTGCTCCTCTGCGACGGGACCGGCGGGGTCAAGGAAGTGCTGATCCAGGACGAGGAGCGGGGCGACGGCGTCTTCCACGTCGAATGGCGCTGGGGGAAGGTTCAGGACCCGACGCCCAACTACAACGGCGGCATCTATGTCCGCAGCGCCCCGGACGGCAAGACCTGGATCCAGGCGCAGGTGGCGCGCGGAGCGAAGCCGCCGGTCGTGGGCGACATGATCGGCATGCTGCTCGAGGACGGCAAGCCCAGGCGCACGGACCTGATCCAGAAGGGCGCGAGCCGCGAGGCGCCGCTGGGCGACTGGAACACCTACGACATCAGCTGCAAGGGGAAGACGATCACGCTCTTGGTGAACGGCGGCGTGACGGCCGTGTGGGAGAATTGCCCCTTCCCCAAGGGCCGCCTCGGCCTCCAGGCCGAGTTCGCCTCCTACGAGTTCCGCAGCGTGAAGTGGAAGCCGGAGTAGGTCACTTCGGCTTGTCCAGGAAGTCGAGGCCCTTGTCCAGCCACTCGGCGGGCGCCGGGGAGTGGCTCATGCCGGGGACTTCGAGCAGCTTCGCGTACTTGAAGCCTTCCTTCTTGAAGCCCTGCTCGTAGACCGCCCGGGTGTTCGCGAGGTTGAAGTCCTTCTCACCCGTGACCAGCACGTAGCGGCCCTTCGACTTGGCGATCGCCAGCGCCT